>NZ_JBEXTV010000102.1:0-13580 GCF_040628835.1 Streptomyces sp. NPDC006134
CCGGCGCGGCGCCCCCGCGGGGGGGGCGCGGGGCCCGCCGCGGGGGCGCGCGGCCGGCCCCGCGCCCCCCCGCGCGGGGCCGCCCCCCCCGGCGGGCGGGGGGGGGGGGCCGCCGGAGGGGGGATCCGGCGGCGTCGGGGGCGCTCGTCAGAGCGCGCTGCCGAAGGGCAGGTAGTCGGTGTCGTAACCGAAGTAGCGCGGGCCCGCGAGGGCGAGGCCGCCCTCGGAGGTCCAGCGGGGGTCGCAGGGGGCGGCCAGGACGGTGACCCGCAGCCCGTAGCGCAGGCCCTCGGTGGTGACCGGGTCGCCGGTCTCGCCGTCGAGGACGCAGATCAGGTCGGGCGTGGTGGCGACGGTGACGCCGTCGCGGGTGGCGAGCAGGTGCTCGTTCTGGAAGCCGAGTTCGAGTACGCGGCCGGTGTCGTCGCCGGTGCCCTCCAGGACGGCCCGGCCGCGGGCGAAGCCGCCCTCGGTGCGGCGGGAGACGTCGGTGACCTTGCCGGTGAGCAGGCGTATGCCGTCCAGCAGGGCGGTGGCGGCGGCGACCGGGTCCTCGTGCGCGGCGCGGGCCTCGCGGACGGCGGCGCCGAGCCGTTCGGCCAGGGTGAGGGTCGCGGGCACCAGGCCGGCGGCGAGCTGGTCGCCCCGCAGCACGGTGTCGGCGCAGGAGATCTGGCAGCCCAGTTCCACGCAGACGGCGCGGGCGATGCGTTCGGCGGCGTGGTTGGAGACGGCGTCCACGACGATGGTGTTGCCTTTGTCGTCGGCGAGCGCCATCGGGGTGTTGGTGACGCCGATCAGGCCGGGGAGCACCATCTGCGCCTCGGGGAAGGCGCGGCCCATGGCGTCGCCGTCGACGAGCGGCAGCCCGGCCTGCGCGGCGCAGGCGATGGGCAGCATGGAGTTGACGCCGCCGATCTCGATGGGCACCAGGTGGGTGGCCTTTTGCCCGAGGTGCTTCTCCAGGGCGCGCAGGGCGGTGAGTTCCTCGCGGCCGTTGGGGACGCGTTCCAGCAGCACGGTGGGGGCGCCCATGCCGGAGACGGGGACGACGAGGGCATCGGCGGGCACCTCGTCGATGCCGACGACGGTGACGGGGCCGTGGGCGCGGATCGCCTCGCGGGCCAGCAGCTTGCCGATGTAGGGGTCGCCGCCGCCGCCGGTGCCGAGGATGCCGGCGCCGCGGGCGATGTCGTCCAGGTTGTCGAGGGTGATCTCACGCATGGGTGGGGGCTCCGGTGGTCGCGGCGTGCTGGATGCGGGTGAGGTCGAGGTCGCCGACGGCCTTGACGCGGATGCGGGTGGCGCCGCCGGGCAGGTAGGCCAGCGGCACCTCCTCGATGTCGACGATGCGGACGGTGCCGTCCTTGGCGCCCGCGTCCAGGGCGCGGCCGGTGGCCTCCTCGCGGGCCTCGGCCAGGACGGCCTCGCGGCGGCCCTCGGGGACGTGGAAGACGCGGTCGACCTCGCCGCCGACCTGGGCGATGGCGGCGCCGACGGCGTTGGCGACGCCGAAGTGGGCGGGGCGGCGGACGTCGTCGAAGCCGGGCAGGGCCTCGGGGACGAGGATGGAGCCGCCGCCGACGGCGACCACCGGCAGCGGGGCGGCGGAGGTGCGCATCCGGTCGACGGTCTCGGCGAGCCGCTCGGCGATCCGGGCCAGGGCGCGCTCGGCGAAGGCGCGGTCGAGGTGGGCGACGCGGTCCCGGTCGCCGACCTCGGCGCGGCCGGCGGCGACGGCGAGGTCGGTGGCGGTGAGGGTGGGGCCGCCGAAGACGAGGGCCTCCTCGGTGAGGCGGTAGCCGACGGAGCGGGGCCCGGTCTCGCCGTCCTGCGCGACCAGGGAGCCGCCGCCGATGCCGAGGGAGAGGACGTCGGGGATGCGGAAGTTGGTGCGGATGCCGGCCGCCTCGGACTCGCCGGCCGCCTCGCGGGGGAAGCCGCCGGCGAGGATGCCGACGTCGGCGGTGGTGCCGCCGACGTCGACGACGGCGCAGTCGGCGAGCCCGGAGAGGAAGGCGGCGCCGCGCATGGAGTTGGTGGGCCCGGAGGCGAAGGTGGCGACCGGGTAGGTGCGGGCGTAGGCGACGTCCATCAGGGTGCCGTCGTTCTGGGAGAGGAAGAACGGGGCGGTGATCGACGCCTCGGCCAGGGCCTTGCCGAAGGACTCCACGATGTGGTCGGCCAGGTCGCGCAGGGCGGCGTTGACGATGGTGGCGTTCTCGCGGGCGAGCAGGCCGACCCGGCCGATCTCGTGGGAGAGGGAGAAGCGGACGTCGGGGCCGAGTTCGGCGGCGAGGATCTCGGCGGCGCGCCGCTCGTCCTCCTCGGCGACCGGGGAGAAGACGGAGGAGATCGCGACGGAGGTCAGGCCGCGGGCGGCGATGTCGGCGGCGGTGCGGCGCAGTTCGTCCGGGTCGAGCGGGGAGAGCGGCCGGCCGTCGAACTCCCGTCCGCCGTGGCAGAGGTAGGCGTGGCCGCCGACGGCGGCGCGCTGCCGCTCGGGCCAGTCCGTCATCGGCGGGAGCGCGGCGGTGGCGGGCAGGCCGAGGCGGACGGCGGCGACCGGGGCGAGCCGGGCTCCCTCGATCAGCGCGTTGAGGAAGTGGGTGGTGCCGATCATCACCGCGGTGATCTGGTCGGTGGGCGGGTCCAGGGCGCGGATCGCGGCGCCGACACCGGAGGTGACGTCGGCGGTGGTGGGCGACTTGGCGGCGGCGAGGACGCGGTCGTCGTCCGCGAGGAGCGCGGCGTCGGTGTTGGTTCCGCCGACGTCGATGCCGATGCGCATGGGCGTTCCTTCGTGGGTGTGCGGGGTGGGGGGCCGGGAGCCGGGGCGGCGAAGGGGGAGAGTGCCGCCCCGGCGGCTCGGGTCCGGCGCGGTGGCCGGAGGGTGGCTCGCTCTCTCAGACGGCGGCCGGGGCGGTGGCCGTTGCGCCCTCGGCCTCGATCTGGGCGGCGGGGCGGGCCGGCTGGGCGGTGGGCAGTTCGCCGGCGGCGCGGACCAGGCCGAGGCGGCCGAGGACGACGTATCCGGCACCCGCCACGAGCAGGGAATTGAGGGCGGGCACGCCCCACCACTGGTAGTGGTCGCAGAGCCAGCCGAAGGCGGCGGAGACCAGCCACAGGACGAGGGTGGCGGGCACCCAGGCCGGTTCGGTCTCGGGGAGCCGGCCGCGGGCGCGGGACTCCTCTAGCTGTGGCCGCCACCGCTTCACCAGGAAGTACTCGGCGACCATGATCCCGGCGACGGGCGGGGTGAGGACGCCCAGGACGGTGAGGAAGGTGGTGAACCCGTCCAGGATGCCCGCGGCGGCGGCAGCGGAGCCCAGCACGCCGAGGGCGACGGTGACGGCGACCCGGTTGAGGCGCAGGTGGAGCAGTGCCTCGGCGGCGTTGACCAGGCCCAGGGTGGCGGAGTACAGGTTCCAGTTGTTGATCTTGACGGTGGCGGAGACCAGGACGATGACGCCGATCACGCCGGAGGAGGAGGTGATGATGGCGATCAGGTCGGAGGACTTCACGGCGTAGGCGAGCAGCACTCCGGCGAGGCCGAGGACGTACTCGCCCAGCGAGATGCCGACGACGGTCTGCTTGACCACGTCGGCGGCGCTGCGGTTGAAGCGGGTCATGTCCGGGGTGACGAGCGCGCCCGCGATGTAGGAGCCGGCCACGATGGTGGCGCCGGTGGCGACGGAGAGGTGGTCGCCGAACGGCTGCCCGTGGACCAGGTCGGTCATGTCGTGGCGGGAGAACTCCACGCCCATCGCCCAGCCGGCCAGGCCCAGGAAGGCGGGGACGGTGACGAACGCGGTCCAGCCCATGGCCTTGAAGCCGCGCAGGACGAGGGCGGTGACGCCCAGTCCGCAGATCAGGCACCAGGCCCACATCGGTATCCCGCCGGCCAGCGAGTGCAGTCCGGCGGCGAAGACCGCGGTCTGCACGCCGAACCAGCCGAACAGGGAGACGGCGATGACCAGGCCGATGAGGCTGGCGCCGTAGCGGCCGAAGCCGGTCCAGCGGACCAGCATCGAGGTGGACAGGCCCTCCCGCATGCCGGCGATGCCGACGAAGATACAGACGACCTCCAGGATCACCGAGCCGAGGGTGAACGCCCAGAAGGCGCCCCAGAAGGAGAGGCCGGCGCCCAGGGTGGCGCCGAGCAGGAACTGGGTCAGGTCGGACAGCTGTCCGAAGCGCTGCACGGCGACGCCGAACCAGGAGTGGCGTGCCGCGCGCGGCACTCTCTCCAGGGGGTATTCCTCGTCGGTGCGGGCCTCGGCGGTGTCCGGGGAGACCGGCGGTGTGGCCATGGGTCCTCGCTACGGGGTTGCGGTGCGCGGCGGCTCGGGGGCGGGCCGCCGCAAGGGGGAGGGACGGAAAGAGAAGGTGGGGACGGGACGGCCCGGGGCCGGTCAGAGCGGAAGCGGGGGTCCCGCGGCCCGCGCCCGGATCAGCACCGCGCCGGGCAGGTACGGGACGGGCAGGTCGGGTTCGAGCACGGTGCGCAGCCGTTTCGGGTCGGCCCCGGCGCGGACTGCGCCGGCGCGGGCGAGGTCCAGGACCTCGGCGCGGGCGGCCTCGGTGGGGACCGCGCCGGGGCGGACGATCCGCTCGTGGTGCCCGCCGACCGGGCTGGCCGCCGCGCCGAAGGCACCGGCCACCGCCCCGTGGGCGGGCCGTACGACGTCGAAGCCGGGCAGGTCGGGTACGGCGTCCGCGCCGCCGCCGACCAGGACCAGCGGGAAGCGGCCGGCGCCCGGGCGCATCCGGTCGGCGGCCTCGGCCAGGTCGCGGTGGGCGGCGGCGTCCACCGTGATCAGGTCGGGGAAGCGCAGGTTGACGGGGACGCCGCCGATGCGTTCGGTGGTGCCGGAGACCTGCGGGTAACCGCCGGACAGGGTGCCGACGCGGGCGCGGCGGGCGCCGATGTCGGCGACCACGGCGTCCTCGGTGCCGGCCAGCAGCCCGGCGCCGCGCAGGGTGCAGGCGGGGCCGGAGCCGAGGCTGAGGCCGGGCTGGCGGCGCAGGTAGTCCAAGGTCATGAGGGTGCCGTCGTGCCGGGTGACGAACACGGCGGCGCCGGGTGCCAGTCCGAGTCCGGGCAGCGCCTCCTCCACGCGGCGGGCGATGCCGTCGACCAGGGAGCTGAGGGCGGCGTCCAGGACGGTGGCGTTCTCCCGGTGGAGCAGGCCGAGGGGGCCGACCTCGCCGGAGAGCAGGACGGGCACGTCGGTGCGGGCGCGCAGGATCTCGGCGGCCTCGCGTTCCTGGCTGCCGTCGGCGGGCGCGAAGACGGCGCTGACCGCGAAGGCGTCGGCCTGCCCGGCGAGCCGGTCGCCGAAGCGGGCGACCGCGTCGCGGTCCAGGGGCACGGTGTCGCCGGGGCCGAGGCCGCCGCCGCCCGCCACCTCGGCGACCCCGGCCAGCACCGTCTCCCGCAGGTCGGCGGGCCAGCCGTACAGGGGCCGTACGGCGTCGGCGGTGCCGATCCGCAGGACGCCGACCCGGCCCAGGCCGCGCCGGGCGGCGACCGCGCGGGCGGCGGCGCGCAGGCCGAGCGCCACCTGGCCGACCCGGGCGCGGGCGGCGGCGGGCACGGCGTGGACGGCGGCCAGGAAGGAGGCGACCGGGTCGCCGCTCGCGGAGGGCACCTTGGCGGTGGCGGCCACGCGGCCGTCGTCGAGCAGCACCGCGTCGGTGCTGGTGGAGCCGATGTCGATGCCGAGGATCACCGGGCGCCTCCGGGGTGCGCGGCGGCCGGGCGGGCCAGCCCGGCCAGCCCGAACGCGGCCGGTCCGGCGAGGGCGAGCCCGGCCGGGGTGTACCAGGCGGGCGCGCCGGGCAGGACGTGCAGCGCCACCCGGAGCCCGTAGCGGGTCTCCTCCACGGGCAGCGCCCAGCCGGTGCGGCTGTCGACGAGGGAGATCACGTCGGGCACCAGGGCCCGGCAGGCGCCGTCCTCCACGACGGCGAGGAACTCGCTGCGGGCCTCGATGCGCAGCAGCCGCCCGTCGTCGTCACCGGTCCCCTCCAGCAGCAGCCGGGTGGTCTCGCCCTCCCGGCGCAGGTCGGCGATCTTGCCGGTGAGCAGCGGCGCGGGCACGTCGCCGCGGCCCAGGGCGAGGGCGCGGGTGACGGAGCCGGGGACGGCGTGCGCGGCGGCCTGGGCCGCGGTGAGCGGGTAGTCGCTGGAGGCGGCGCGCCCGCCGAGGGCGTCGACGACGCCGCGGGCCAGGAGCTCCAGGCGGGCGCCGTCGATGTGGTCCAGGACGGCGGTGTGGCCGTGCTCGTCGGCGAGGACGGCGGGGCTGGGGCGCAGCCCGGCCAGTTCCAGCACGTTCTGGTCCATCCGCGGGAAGGCCCGGCCCATGGTGTCGGCGTCCAGCAGCGGCAGCCGCAGCCGGGCGGCCCAGGCGAGCGCGGCGGGCCCGTTGAGGCCGCCGATCTCGCTGCTCAGGACGGCGGCGACGGGCCGGCCGTGGAGCTGTTCGACCCGGTCGCGCAGGCGGGCCGGCTCGTCCCGGCCGCCGATCCGCTCGGCGGCCACCGCCGGGGAGCCGATCAGGCTGAACGGCATCACCAGCGCGTCGCCCGGCAGGTCGCCGGGGTCGGCGATCCGTACGGGACCGCACTCCTCGAGGGCCTGGCCGGCGACGGGCAGGGTCACGGAGACGGGGCCGCCGCCTCCCGAGCCGAGGAGGGCGCAGCCCCGGGCGAAGGCGGTGAGGTCCGGGGCGTCGATGTGCATGGAAAGCACCTTAGGGAGCGGTCCGCCCGCTTCCCGTGCCCGGCAGCACACGGTTCACCTCGTGGATGTGCCGACGGCACACTGGGGTCATGGTTCTTCTCGCCGATCTGCTCTCCGCGCCGGGTCTGCGTGGCGTACGTCACCTGGCGGGTCCCCTGGACGCCCTGCCGGTGACGGGCGCCCGGCTGGAGACCCGCCGCGAACGGCTCGCCCAGGCGCCCGCCGGTTCCGTCGTCGTCCTCACCGCCCCGGTGCCCGGCTCCCTCCTGGACGTCGCCCTGCGCGAGGCCGCGGCGGCGGGCGCGGCGGCCGTCGTCCTGACCGAGGCGGAGGGCGGTGCGCGGGCGGACGCGCGCACGGACGCGGGCGTGGACCCCGAGGGGGCCGCGCCGCTGCCGGTGACCGTGCGGGCGCTGGCGCAGCGGGGGCGGGTGGCGCTGCTGGCGGCCGGGGGCGATCTGGCGGCGCTGGTGGTGGCGGTGGAGCGGGCGGTGGCCGGGGACGCGGCCGACGCGCTGGCCCGGGTGGCCGAGGCGGCGGACGGGCTGCCCGGTGCGGCGGGCGATCCGGTGCGGGCGGCCCGGGTGGCCGCGCGGGCGCTGGGCGTCCCGGTCGAGGTCCGGGCGGCCGGTCCGGGCGAGGCGGGAGCCTCGGCGGCGGGCCCGGACGGCGAGGTGCGGCTGGCCGCCCCGCTGTGCCGCGGGCACGCCGGTGAGGCGGTGCGGTCGGTGCTGGCGATGGCGGCGCTCGCCGCGGCGGGCGGCGGCCGGGGGGACGTACCGGTGCGCTCCCGCGGCCGGCTGCTGGCGGAGATCCTGGTGGCGCCCCGGGAGCGGACCGCCCGGCTGGCCGCCCGCGGCCGGGCCCTGGGCCTGCCGGTGGACGGCCACCACGTCGCGCTGCGCTTCGAGACGGGCGCGCCCGGCGAGAGCTACCAGGTGCTAGAACCGGTCATGTCGGAGGCCCTCACCCTGCTGCGGGACTGGTCGGCCGGGACCGGCGACCCGTCCGCCGCCCCGGGGGCGGAGACCGGGGCCGTGCGCTGGAACGCCGCCCTCGCCGACGAGGCCCTGGTCCTGCTGGCCACCTGGCCGGCCGAGCCGGGCTCCGAGGAGCGCCGGCGGCTCGGCGAGGACGTGCGCCGGCTGACCGCCCGGCTGGAACGCGGCCACCCGGCGGACCTGCGCTGCGGGGTCGGCGGCGCCCACCGCGGGGTCCTCGGGGTCCGGACCAGCGCCCGGGAGGCGGCGGCGGCGCTGCGGCGGGAGGCGGACGCGCCGGTGGTGGTGCACGACGCGGCGGGCCTGGACCGGATGCTGACGGAGTGGTACGTGTCCGACTCGGCCCGGGAGGCGGTCGGCGAGCTCCTCGCCCCCGTGCTGGCCCTGGGCCCGCACCGGGCGGAGCCGCTGGTGCGCACCCTCCAGGCGTACCTGGACCACAACAACTCCCCCGCCCGCGCCGCCGAGGCGCTGCACCTGCACCGCAACGCCGTCGGCGCCCGCATCCGCCGGGTGGTGGAGCTGACCGGCGCCGACCTGGCCGACCCGGAGGTCCGCCTGGCCCTCCAGCTCGCCTGCCGCGCCGTCCTGGCCGGCACCGCCGCCCCGCCGGACGTCTCCCGGCCCTGACTCCGCCCGGGTGGAGCGGGCGGGGTCAGGGCCGGGAGACGCCGGGAAAAGGCGGGGCGTTCCGGTCCGGCCCTCGACCGGGCAGGGCCGGAACGCCCCGTGGCGTCCGCGAGGTCAGCGCACCGGGTAGGCGCGGACCACGGTCTGCTGCACCGCCGAGCCGTCGGCGGCCTTCGCGGTGACCCGCAGGGAGACGTACTGGCCGGAGGCCGCGCTCTGGTCGAGCACCGCCGTCCACGCGCCGCCCTCACCCGTCACCGGGGCGCTCTTCCAGGCGGAGGCGAGGTCGGAGACGGTCTGCTGCCGCCCGACGGCGTACTCGACCCGGACGTCCGTCAGGTCGGCCTTGCCGCCGCCCTGCCGGTCCGCGGAGACCTTCAGGGCGAAGTCCGCGGCCGCGGGCGCGGTGTTGGAACGGTCCAGGGCGGCGTCGTAGGCGGGGAAGAGCACCGGCAGCCGGCCCTGCTGCGCGGCCGAGGTGCGGAAGGTCCACACCGTGCGGCTGCCCGCGCTGCCCGTCCAGCCCGGGTAGAACTGCAGGTAGCGCGCGACGTCCTGGGTGTACACGACGGTGGTGGGGTCCTCGGGGAGGGTGTACTTCCCGCCGTTCGCCGGGATCACCGCCTCCCCGTCGGCGGTCAGGTACGCCGACTTCGCGTCGTACCGCCCCGACAGGCCGTCGTGGCCGGCCGCGTCGCCCCAGCTCGGGACGGCGAAGGTCAGGTCGTTCCCCGTGCGGACGGCGGCGTTCTCCAGGCCGGTGCCGCTCTTCGGGGCGACCGGGCGCAGGATGCCCTGGTACCAGGTGGTCTCGGCGGTCTGGCCCGGCCGGTAGGCGAACGGACCGTCGAACAGGTGCTCGGAGTTGGGGATGCCGCTGGAGGCGCGCTGGGTCCACCGCACGGAGTCGTCGGCCGTGAAGTACTCGGTCCGGGCGAGCGGGGCCGCGACGGGGTGCTCGTCGACGCCGGTCTGCACCGACGTGCCCCAGTCCGCGACCCGCGCGAAGACGGCGTCGGCGCGCATCCCGCCGGTGATGCCGTACCAGTCGGAGCGGACCGTGGCCAGGTCCCGGTCGCGGGCGGTGAGGTCGTGGACGCGGATGCGGCCGGTGCCGGCCTGCGAGAGGTTGTAGACGTACGGGGCGGCGGCGAGCGCCGTGCCGTGCCAGGAGGCGGTGGCCGGCGCGCCGTGGGCGAGACGGTCCCGCAGGGCGGCGAAGTCGGAGGTCTCCAGCTGGACGATCGGCACGCCGAGGGCGCCCGTGGGGTAGTCCCAGCGGCCCGGGTGGTCCGGGTAGCCGAGGACGACGCCGGCCGCGCCGGCCTTCTTCGCGTCCCGGGCGATGTAGTCGTTGGGGGTCTGCGGACGGCTGGAGACCACGGCGACCTTGCCCTCGACGTCCGCGTCCGCCAGCTTGCCGGCGTCGCCGACGTCGACCAGCTCCGCCGAGCCGGTGCCGTCGAACTCGGCGCGGGTGGTGGCCGGTTCGTAGGCGACCCGCTCGCCCGCGAGGGTCAGCTCGGCGCGCGGCGCGTAGGCGCGGACCTGGGTGGCGTAGGAGAAGCCGCCGGTCCGGGCGGCGTCGGATTCCTCCTGGTACAGCTCGTGGACGAAGTCCGGCACGTTCAGGTACGTGGCGACGCCGAGGCGGCCCTCGCCGCCCCAGGTGCGGGTGTAGCCGGTGGTGTAGCCGCGGACCTCGGAGGGCTGGTCGGTGTGGACGGAGACCTTCTTCGCGCGGCGGGCGTCGAAGGTGACCGTGGTGTCCTCGTCGAAGGCGGCCTCGGGGCGGGCGTGGAAGGAGACCGAGGAGACCAGGCCGGTGTCGTCGGCCAGGTCGCGGGTGGCGACGAACGCGGTGAGCGCGTACGACCCGGCGGGCACCCGGATCGTGAGGTCGGAGCCGCCGAAGGAGTACCGCTGCACGGTGTCGCGGTCCAGCGAGATCACGTCGATCCCGGAGGGGGAGGCGGCGGGGGTGCCGAAGCGGTCCAGCGCCCGCAGGGTCAGGGTGACGGTCTTCGGCTCCAGCCACAGGGAGACGGGGGCGACGACCCGGCTGCCGTCCCCGCCCCGGGCGGTGGCGGTGATGCGGCCGGTGAACAGGCCGTAGGCGGCGTCGGAGGGTTCCTTGCGCGGGTCGGGGTCGGCGGTCACCGGGACGGTGGCGCTGCCGTGGGCGGGCACGGTCACCGTGCGGGCGCCCAGTTCGGCGGTGCCCTTCGGAGCCCTGCTGCCGTCGTCGCCGCGCAGGTCCAGCTCCAGCCGGTAGGTGCGGGCGCGGTCGCCGGAGTTGGTCAGGGTCACCTCGGTGGTGCGCGGTTCCTGCCCGGTGTGCGGCCAGTCGTAGGAGCCCAGGTCCGTGGTGCCGGGGCCGGTGACCGGCTGGTCGACGGCGCGGGCGATGTCGAGCGGGCCGGCGCCCTGCTCGGTGACGGGGGCGTCGGTGTCTCCCGCCGCGGACATCAGGGTGCGCTTCATCCGGTCCGGCGTCAGGTCCGGTGCGGCCTGGGCGAGGATCGCCGCGGCGCCCGCGACGTGCGGGGTCGCCATCGACGTACCGGACATGGTGACGTACGCGCGGTCGCCGCGTCCGCCCGCGCGGGCCGCGACCACGTCGACGCCGGGGGCGGAGAGGTCGGGCTTGGCCTCGTGGCCGCCGACGGCCGGGCCGCGGCTGGAGAAGGGCGCGGTGGTGCCGTCGCGGTCGGCGGCGGCCACCGTCAGCGCCTCGGGGGCGCAGCCGGGCGTGGACACGGTGCCGCGGGCGCCCGCGTTGCCGGCCGCGATGACGAACAGGGCGCGGCCGGAAAGGGCCTTGACGGCGTCGACGGACGGTCCCTGGCAGGCGGTGCCGCCGTCGCTGCCGAGCGACATGGACACCACCTTCGCGCCCTGGTCGACGGCCCACTGCATGCCGGCGATGATCCAGGAGTCCTGGCCGTAGCCGTCGTCGCCCAGCACCTTGCCGATCAGCAGGTCGGCGCCGGGGGCCTCGCCGGTGTAGCGGCCGTCGCCGGCCGCGCCGGAGCCGGCCGCGGTGGAGGCGGTGTGGGTGCCGTGGCCCTGGCGGTCCCCGGTGTCGCCGCTGGTGGTGAAGTTCCTGGCGGCGACGACCCGTCCGGCGAGGTCCGGGTGGCCGGAGTCGTAACCGGTGTCCAGGACGGCGAGCTTCACGCCTTTGCCGTCCAGTCCCTTCTTCCAGACGGCGGGAGCGCCGGTGAGGGGGACCGTGGCGGAGGGGAGCTGCGCGGAAGAGGCGTCCGCGGCGCCGGCCGTGTCCGCGGTGGCCTTGACCCGGGCGTCCAGCCACAGCCGCGTGCGCCGCTCGCCGGCGGACCGGGCGCCGGACGCCGGCCCGGTGAGTGCCTTCCACGCCTTGGCCGCGTCGGCCTTGCGCACGTCGAGGGCGGCGCCGCCGACGGCGGGCAGCGCGAGGCGCTGCCGGGTGCCGGGGGGTGCGGCCGTGCGGGCGGCGCTCTTGGTGCCGTAGGAGGCGATGACCGGCAGCGTGTCCGACGACGCGTCGCCGTACCCGTCCCGCAGGAGCAGACCGACGTCGAACAGCCGCTGGTCGACGGTGCCGTCGGAGACCAGCGGGAGGGCGTCCTCGGGGATCACGTACAGGGAGTCGCCGTCCTCCCGGACGGTGACGACGCCGCGCCGGCCGTCGGCCTGCTCCAGTGAGACCGACCGGTGGCCGTCGGCGCCGGTGCGTATCAGCGCGCGGTCGCCGGTGACGAGCGTGACGGCGGTGGTGGTGCCGCCTGCTGACGGCCCGTCGGCGGCCGGGGCCGCGAAGGCGGTCGCGGCGGGCGCGAGGCCCATGAGCAGCGCTCCCGCGGCGGTCAGCGCCGCGGTGCGCTTGGGGGGACGATGGTGTCTCACCTGATGATCCCTTGTCTGTGACTGCCCTGGTGATCTGCCCTGGTGGGCCGACCTGGCGGCACGGAGTGAACGCGGAATGAATAACCTCACTTTGCGCGAGATCCGGCCGTACCGATGCGTCACCCGGATGTC
Source organism: Streptomyces sp. NPDC006134 (assembly GCF_040628835.1). NCBI lineage: Bacteria > Bacillati > Actinomycetota > Actinomycetes > Kitasatosporales > Streptomycetaceae > Streptomyces > Streptomyces sp. NPDC006134. Next base: position 12,406 of record NZ_JBEXTV010000102.1, read on the forward strand.
AGAAGCACGCCATGGCGGAAAGACGACACCGGAGGAGCAGATGCTGGACGAACTCGGGCTCACCGCCGAGGAGGAGCGGGTGTACCGCGCGCTGGTCGCGCAGCCCGACGCCCCCGTGGACGGTCTCGGGCTCCCCGCCGACGAGGCCGCCGCCCTGCTCGACGGCCTCGCCGGCCGCGGCCTGGTGACCCGCTCCCCGTCCGGCGACCGGTACCGGGTCGTCGACCCGGGGCTCGCCCTCATGGCCGAACTCCTGTCCCGCCGCGACCGGTTGCGCCGCACCGAGCTCGCCGTCGCCGAACTGGCCGCCCAGCACCAGGCCGCCACCCGCAGCCGGGTGGCCCAGGGGCTGGTGGAACTCGTGGAGGGGCCGCGGGAGATCGCCAGCCGCTTCGCCCAGCTCCAGCTGGGCGCCCGCCGCTGCATCGACTCCTTCGTCACCGGCGGGAACCGGGTCGTCTCCCACGACGAGAACCGCAGCGAGCCGGTGGCGCTGGACCGCGGCGTGCGGATCCGGGCCGTCGTCGACGCGGACTTCCTCCGTCAGCCGGGGGGAGCGGAGGCCGTCGAACGTTCCCTCGCGGACGGCGTGGACATACGCGTCGTCGACCAGGTGCCCATGAAGCTGGTCGTCACCGACCGGGACGTCGCGATGGTCCCGGTCGACACGGGCGACCGGGCCACGCTCCTCCTGCACGGGCCCCTGGTGTCGCTGGCCCTGGCCCTCTTCGAGACGGTCTGGCAGCGCGCCCGCCCCTACCACCAGGGCGAGGAGGGCGTGAACCCGCTGGAGACCCGGCTGCTCCACCTGATGCTCGCGGGCCTGACCGACGAGGCCGTCGCCCACCAGCTGCAGCTGTCCACCCGCAGCGTCCAGCGCCGCATCCGCGCCCTGATGGACCGCGCGGGGGTGGCCACGCGGATCCAGCTGGGCTGGCACGCCCGGCACCATGGGTGGGCGTAGGGCTGTCGTCGCACTCCCGTCTGCCGCGCAACGGAAGTTCGACGACAGGCCCTGGCGGCGGGCCGCCCGCGCGGCGCGTCCGGGCCCCGGGTTCCGGGCGTCCGGGGATTGCCGGACGTCCGGAACCCCGGGGGTGGGGGGAACCCGAGCGCGGGGTGGGCGCACCCGCGGCGGGGGGGGGGCGGTGGGGGTGGGGGGGGCCCCCCCCGGG
>NZ_JBEXTV010000103.1:0-13480 GCF_040628835.1 Streptomyces sp. NPDC006134
GACCGCGGTTTCCAGGTCGACGTGGCGCCGATCGGCGACGTGCGGTGGGTCGAGATCGACAACCACGACGATCTCGCCAAGGGCCGGGAGATCGCGTGCCAGTACTGACCCGGCTCATCCCCTCGCCGGTCGTCGTCGACATCCGCGCGGGTGCGCTGAACGACCTGGCGAGCATCCTCGCCGACGAACGCGTGTCGCACTCGGGGCGCCTGGCCGTGGCGGTCAGCGGCGGCTCGGGCGCCCGGCTGCGCGAGCGGATCGCCCCGTCCCTGCCCGGTGCCACCTGGTACGAGGTGGGCGGCGGCACCCTGGACGACGCGGTCCGGCTGGCCGACGCGATGAAGTCCGGCCGCTACGACGCGGTCGTCGGGCTCGGCGGCGGCAAGATCATCGACTGCGCCAAGTTCGCCGCCGCGCGCGTCGGCCTCCCCCTGGTGGCGGTGCCCACCAACCTCGCCCACGACGGCCTGTGCTCCCCGGTCGCCACCCTGGACAACGACGCGGGCCGCGGTTCGTACGGCGTGCCGAACCCGATCGCGGTCGTCATCGACCTGGACGTGATCCGCGAGGCCCCGGCGCGCTTCGTGCGCTCGGGCATCGGCGACGCCGTCTCCAACATCTCCGCGGTCGTGGACTGGGAGCTGTCCCACCGCGTCAACGGCGAGAAGGTCGACGGCCTGGCCGCGGCCATGGCCCGCCAGGCGGGCGAGGCCGTGCTGCGGCACCCGGACGGCATCGGGGACAACGGCTTCCTCCAGGTGCTGGCCGAGGCACTGGTCCTCACCGGTATCGCGATGTCCATCTCGGGCGACTCACGGCCGTCCTCCGGCGCCTGCCACGAGATCAGCCACGCCTTCGACCTGCTCTTCCCCAAGCGCGCGGCCAGCCACGGCGAGCAGGTGGGGATCGGCGCGGCCTTCGCGATGTACCTGCGCGGCGCGCACGAGGAATCGGCGTACATGGCCGAGGTGCTGCGCCGCCACGGGCTGCCGGTGTTCCCGGAGGAGATCGGCTTCACCCGGGACGAGTTCGTCCGGGTCGTGGAGTTCGCCCCGGAGACCCGGCCCGGCCGCTACACGATCCTCGAGCACCTCGACCTCAAAACCGAACAGATCAAGGATATCTACGCCGACTATGTCAAGGCCATCGGTAGCTGAACTCCGCCCGGTCGTCCACCCCGCGGGGGTCAAGGACCGGCGCAGCGGTGAGCACTGGGCGGGACGCCTCTACATGCGCGAGGTGTCGCTGCGGGTCGACCGCTACCTGGTGAACACCAGGGTCACGCCGAACCAGCTCACGTACCTGATGACCGTCTGCGGCGTCCTCGCGGCCCCGGCCCTGCTGGTGCCGGGGATCACGGGCGCCGTGCTCGGCGTGGTGGCGGTCCAGCTGTACCTGCTGCTGGACTGCGTGGACGGCGAGATCGCGCGCTGGAGGAAGCAGTACTCGCTCGGCGGCGTCTACCTCGACCGGGTCGGCGCCTATCTGACCGACGCCGCCGTCCTGGTCGGGCTCGGCCTGCGCGCCGCCGACCTGTGGGGCACCGGGCGGATCGACTGGCTGTGGGCCTTCCTCGGCACCCTGGCCGCCCTCGGCGCCGTCCTGATCAAGGCCGAGACCGACCTCGTCGGCGTCGCCCGCCACCAGAACGGGCTGCCCCCGGTCAAGGAAGCCGCGTCCGAGCCGCGCTCCTCCGGCATGGCCCTGGCCCGCCGGGCCGCCGCCGCGCTCAAGTTCCACCGGCTGATCCTCGGCATCGAGGCGTCCCTGCTGATCCTGGTCCTCGCGATCGTGGACCAGACCCGGGGCGACCTGTTCTTCACCCGGCTCGGCACCGCCGTCCTCGCCGGGATCGCGCTGCTGCAGACCCTGCTGCACCTGGTGTCCGTCCTCGCCTCCAGCAGGCTGCGGTGAGCGGCATGAAGGTCGGCGCCGTCGTCATCACCATGGGCAACCGCCCCGCCGAGCTGCGCGCGCTGCTCGACTCGGTCGCCCGGCAGGACGGCGACCCGGTGGAGGTCGTCGTCGTCGGCAACGGCTCGCCCGTGCCCGACGTCCCCGAGGGCGTCCGCACCGTCGAGCTGCCGGAGAACCTCGGCATCCCCGGCGGCCGCAACGTCGGCATCGAGGCCTTCGGCCCCGGCGGCCGGGACGTCGACATCCTGCTGTTCCTCGACGACGACGGGCTGCTGGCCCGCACCGACACCGCCGAGCTGTGCCGCCGGGCCTTCGCCGAGGATCCCCGGCTCGGCATCATCAGCTTCCGCATCGCCGACCCGGACACCGGCCTCACCCAGCGGCGCCACGTGCCCCGGCTGCGCGCCTCCGACCCGATGCGCTCCTCCCGCGTGACCACCTTCCTCGGCGGCGCCAACGCCGTACGGACCCAGGTCTTCGCACAGGTCGGCGGCCTGCCGGACGAATTCTTCTACGCTCACGAGGAGACCGACCTGGCCTGGCGGGCCCTCGACGCGGGCTGGATGATCGACTACCGGTCCGACATGGTGCTGTACCACCCGACGACCGCGCCGTCCCGGCACGCCGTCTACCACCGCATGGTCGCCCGCAACCGCGTCTGGCTGGCCCGCCGCAACCTGCCCCTGCCGCTGGTCCCGGTGTACCTCGGCGTCTGGATGCTGCTCACCCTGCTGCGCCGCCCCTCCCTGCCGGCCCTGAAAGCCTGGTTCGGCGGCTTCCGGGAGGGCTGGACCACCCCCTGCGGGCCGCGCCGTCCCATGAAGTGGCGTACGGTGTGGCGGCTGACCCGACTGGGCCGGCCCCCTGTCATCTGACAAGCTCGTATCCGAGCAACCGGGCTGGTCCCGGACGCAGGCTCATGCCAGGCCCGCACAGGCTGCGCATCCTGAAGACGAAAGTTTCCACTAGTGAGTGAGACAACGCACGACGGCACGGTCGCGGTGACCGCCACGCCGGCGTCGCCCGACGAGGGCCTCACGGCGGCGCAGCTCGCCGCCCGGTACGGGCTGACCGTGAGCGGCGCCCGGCCGCCCCTTGGCGCGTACGTCCGCCAGCTCTGGGGACGGCGGCACTTCATCATCGCCTTCTCCCAGGCCAAGCTGACCGCCCAGTACAGCCAGGCCAGGCTGGGCCAGCTGTGGCAGGTGGCCACGCCGCTGCTGAACGCCGCGGTGTACTTCTCCATCTTCGGCCTGATCCTCGAGGCCAACCGGGGCATGTCCAGTGAGGTGTACATCCCCTTCCTGGTCACGGGTGTGTTCCTGTTCACCTTCACGCAGAGCTCGGTGATGGCGGGCGTCCGCGCGATCTCCGGCAACCTGGGGCTGGTGCGCGCGCTGCACTTCCCGCGGGCCGCGCTGCCGATCTCCTTCGCGCTCCAGCAGCTCCAGCAGCTGCTGTTCTCGATGATCGTGCTGTTCGCCGTGGTGATCGGGCTCGGCAGCTACCCGGACCTGTCGTGGCTGCTGATCGTGCCGGTGCTGGTGCTCCAGTTCCTCTTCAACACCGGCCTGGCACTGGCCATGGCCCGGGCGGGCGCCAAGACGCCGGACCTGGCGCAGCTGATGCCGTTCATCATGCGCACGTGGATGTACGCGTCCGGCGTGATGTTCTCCATCCCGGTCTTCCTGGCCGACCACCCGGGCTGGATCGCCACCGTCCTGCAGTGGAACCCGGCCGCGGTCTACATGGACCTGATGCGCTTCGCCCTCATCGACGGCTACGGCTCCGAGAACCTCCCCGACCACGTCTGGGCGGTCGCGTGCGGCTGGGCCGTGCTGTTCGCCGTCGGCGGTTTCGTGTACTTCTGGAAGGCGGAGGAGAGGTACGGCCGTGGCTGATCCGAACACCGGGGAGCGCGTCCCCACCGTCATCGCGGACGACCTGCACATCGTCTACCGCGTCAACGGCGCCCGGACCGGCAAGGGCAGCGCGACCGCCGCCCTCAGCCGCATCCTCAAGCGCGGCGAGGAACGGGGCGTGCGCACGGTGCACGCCGTGCGCGGCGTCTCCTTCGTCGCCTACCGCGGCGAGGCCATCGGCCTGATCGGCTCCAACGGGTCCGGCAAGTCGACCCTGCTGCGGGCCATCGCCGGCCTGCTGCCCGCCGAGAGGGGCAAGGTCTACACCGACGGCCAGCCCTCCCTGCTCGGCGTCAACGCGGCCCTGATGAACGACCTGACCGGCGAGCGCAACATCATCCTGGGCGGCCTCGCGATGGGGATGTCCCGCGAGGAGATCAAGGCCCGCTACCAGGAGATCGTCGACTTCTCCGGCATCAACGAGAAGGGCGACTTCATCACCCTGCCGATGCGGACGTACTCCTCCGGCATGGCGGCCCGCCTGCGCTTCTCCATCGCCGCCGCCAAGGACCACGACGTCCTCATGATCGACGAGGCCCTGGCCACCGGTGACCGCGCCTTCCAGAAGCGTTCCGAGGATCGCATCCGGGAACTGCGCAAGGAGGCCGGCACGGTGTTCCTGGTCAGCCACAACAACAAGTCGATCCGCGACACCTGCAACCGCGTCCTGTGGCTGGAGCGCGGCGAACTGCGGATGGACGGCCCGACCGAAGAGGTGCTCAAGGAGTACGAGAAGTTCACGGGCAAGTAGCCGCCCGGCCGCCCACGGGTGGCAGAGCGCCTCCCGGGCCCCGCCGGAACCCCTCCGGCGGGGCCCGCTCGTGCAAAGGAAACGTCAACTCCCGCTTTTCCCGGGAATCTTGAAACCGATCGATGTGTTGTCGTGATGTGCGAGACCCCCCGGCGCGGCTAGGTGAGTTGTACAACGTAAGCTGTACCGGTCCCGAAACGCGGCAAGTGGGCCGATAACACCCGGCGTCTTCGGCCGGGGCCGCCGCGCGGGCGGCCGGGCGGCGTGTCCGAAATAGTGTGTATTGGGTCGGCAGTGTAGAACGGGAGATGTGACGGCAATGGCTACGGAAACTCCCCGGCTCCGCGGAGCACGTGCCGTCCCCGCCCCGGGCAGCCGGCGGTGACGGCCACCGGCACGGCGCGCGCCGCCGACCCGGTGCGCGGCACACTCGACAAGGCCGCGGGCGAGAACTTCCCCGTGGCCCCCTTCTTCCTGCCCCGGGCCTGGCGCGACGACCTCATGGCCGTGTACGGCTTCGCCCGTCTCGTCGACGACATCGGCGACGGCGACCTGGCCCCGGGCGGCGGCGACGCCCGCCTCCTCGGCGTCGCGGGGGAGGAGGCCGAGGACCGGCTCGTCCTGCTCGACGCCCTCGAGGCCGACCTGCGCCGCGTCTTCGACGCCACCCCGCGCCATCCCCTCCTGCGCCGTCTCCAGCCGACGGTCCGCCGCCGCTCGCTGACGCCCGGTCCCTTCCTCGGGCTGATCGCCGCGAACCGCCAGGACCAGCTGGTCAAGCGGTACGAGACGTACGACGACCTCCTCGCCTACTGCGAACTGTCCGCCAATCCGGTCGGCCGCCTGGTCCTCGCCGTCACCGGCACCTCGACGCCCGAACGGATCCGCCGTTCCGACGCGATCTGCACCGCGCTGCAGATCGTCGAGCACCTCCAGGACGTCGCCGAGGACCTCGCCCGTGACCGCGTCTACCTGCCGGTCGAGGACATGAAGCGCTTCCACGTCCAGGAGGCGGACCTCGCCCTGCCCACCGCCGGTGCGTCGGTGCGCGCACTGATCGCGTACGAGGCGCAACGCGCCCGCGGCCTGCTGCATGACGGTGCCCCCCTGGTGGGTAGCGTCCAGGGCAGACTGAGACTGCTGCTCGCAGGGTTCGTGGCGGGGGGAAGGGCGGCCCTCCGGGCGATCGCCGCCGCCGACTACGACGTACTCCCCGGCCCGCCCAAGCCCGGCAAGGTCCGATTGCTGCGCGAGGTGGGCCCGACCCTGCGAGGAGAGGGGTGATCCGGACCGTGGAGTCGCCACCGCACGTGTCCGCGCCGGTACTCGCCGCCTACCGCTACTGCGAGGCCGTCACCGGACAGCAGGCCCGCAACTTCGCCTACGGCATCAGGCTGCTGCCCACGCCCAAGCGCCGCGCGATGTCGGCGCTGTATGCGTTCTCGCGCCGCGTCGACGACATCGGCGACGGCGCCCTCGGGGACGACGTGAAGGCCGCCCGGCTGGAGGACACCCGGGCGCTGCTCACCCGGATCCGCGAGGGCGCGGTCGCGGAGGACGACACCGACCCGGTCGCGGTCGCCCTGGCCCACGCCGCCGGGCAGTTCCCCATCCCGCTGGAGGGCCTGGACGAGCTGATCGACGGCGTCCTGATGGACGTCCGCGGCGAGACCTACGAGACCTGGGACGACCTGAAGGTCTACTGCCGCTGCGTGGCCGGCGCCATCGGACGGCTCTCCCTCGGCGTGTTCGGCACCGAACCGGGGGCGCGCGGCGCCGAGCGCGCGCCCGAGTACGCCGACACGCTCGGGCTCGCGCTCCAGCTCACCAACATCCTGCGGGACGTCCGCGAGGACGCCGAGGGCGGACGCACCTACCTGCCCGCCGACGACCTCGCCAAGTTCGGGTGCGCGGCCGGCTTCGCGGGGCCGACACCACCGGAGGGCTCCGACTTCGCGGGCCTGGTCCACTTCGAGGTGCGGCGGGCCCGCGCCCTTTTCGCCGAGGGCTACCGGCTGCTCCCGCTGCTCGACCGCCGCAGCGGGGCCTGCGTCGCCGCCATGGCCGGCATCTACCGCCGGCTGCTGGACCGCATCGAGCGCGACCCGCAGGCCGTACTGCGGGGCCGCGTCTCGCTCCCGGGCCGCGAGAAGGCGTACGTCGCCGTGCGCGGCCTGTCCGGCCTGGACACCCGGCACGTGACCCGGCGGTCCGTCAGGAGGCGCGTCTGATGGGCACACCCGTGCAGGAGGAGACCGGCGAGGGGAAACGGCGGGCAACCCCCCGGTGGCGCGCGGCGTCCCTGACTGAGACGGTCGGTCGTGCACCGTTCGAGCGGCACGGCCGCCGCACAGGGGAGGCCGCACGATGAGCCATCGCGACGACAGGGTTCCCGCGGGGCCGCCGGCGGATCCGGCGCCCCGCTCCGCACGGCACGCCGTCGTGGTCGGCGGCGGTCTCGCCGGCATCACCGCGGCGCTCACCCTCGCCGACGCCGGCGTGCGCGTCACCCTGCTCGAAGGCCGCCCGCGGCTGGGCGGGCTCGCCTTCTCCTTCCGGCGCGGCGGCCTGACCGTCGACAACGGCCAGCACGTGTACCTGCGCTGCTGCACCGCCTACCGCTGGTTCCTCGACCGCATCGAGGGCGCGGCGCTGGCACCGCTGCAGGACCGCCTCGACGTGCCCGTCGTCGACCTGGACCGGCCCGAGGGACGGCGGCTGGGCAGACTGCGGCGCGACGCGCTGCCCGTCCCCCTGCACCTGGGGCGCAGCCTCGCCACGTACCCGCACCTGTCGCTCGCCGACCGCGCCAGGGTGGGCCGTGCCGCGCTCGCGCTCAACGGGCTCGACCCCGCCGATCCCGCCCTGGACACCCAGGACTTCGGCAGCTGGCTGGCCGCGCACGGCCAGTCGCCGCGTGCCGTCGAGGCCCTGTGGGACCTGGTCGGGGTCGCCACCCTCAACGCGGTCGCCTCCGACGCCTCGCTGGGGCTCGCCGCGATGGTGTTCAAGACCGGTCTGCTGTCCGACCCGGGCGCGGCCGACATCGGCTGGGCCCGCGTCCCGCTGGGCGAGCTGCACGACCGGCTGGCCCGCAAGGCGCTCGACTCCGCCGGCGTCCGTACCGAGCTCCGTACCCGCGTCACCGCCGTCTCCTCCGACGGCGACGGCGGCTGGACCGTCACGGTCCCCGGCGAGACGCTCCGGGCGGACGCCGTCGTGCTCGCCGTACCGCAGCGCGAGGCGCACGGCCTGCTGCCCCCCGGTGCCCTGGACGCCCCCGGGAACCTGCTGGAGATCGGCACCGCGCCCATCCTCAACGTCCACGTCGTCTACGACCGCAAGGTCCTGGGCGTGCCGTTCCTCACGGCGCTCGGCACCCCCCTGCAGTGGGTGTTCGACCGGACCGAGGCGTCCGGGCTGACCGAAGGCCAGTACCTGGCCGTCTCGCAGTCGGCCGCGCAGGACGAGATCGACGCGCCCGTGGCCGTGCTGCGCGAGCGGTACCTGCCCGAACTGGAGCGGCTGCTGCCCCGCGCGCGGGGCGCCGGGGTGAAGGACTTCTTCGTGACCAGGGAGCGCACCGCCACCTTCGCTCCCGCCCCCGGTGTCGGACGCCTCAGGCCCGGCGCCCGTACCAAGGCACCCGGCCTCTACCTGGCCGGGGCGTGGACCGCCACCGGGTGGCCCGCGACCATGGAGAGTGCGGTCCGCAGCGGCGTCGGCGCGGCGGGCGCCGCGCTCGGCGCCCTGGGCCGGTCCCGCGATCTCCTCCCCGACTTCTTCGAGGAGGCGGCATGAAGACCGATCCGCGCGCCACCGACCGCCGCACCCGCCGCACCCGCGGTACCGCAAGCAGAGGAGAAACTGTGCCCACTGTGCCCCCGGCCCCGACGGCTGACGCGGTGGACGTGACCGCGCTCCTGGAGCGCGGCCGGACCCTGGCCACACCGGTACTGCGGGCGGTCGTCGACCGCCTGGCGCCTCCCATGGACACCGTCGCCGCCTACCACTTCGGCTGGATCGACGCCGAGGGCAACCCCGCGGACGGCGACGGCGGCAAGGCCGTCCGCCCCGCCCTCGCGGTGCTCTCCGCCGAGGTGACCGGCGCCGCGCCCGAGACGGGCGTCCCCGGCGCCGTCGCCGTGGAACTGGTGCACAACTTCTCGCTGCTGCACGACGACCTGATGGACGGCGACGAGCAGCGCCGCCACCGCGACACCGTGTGGAAGGTGCACGGCCCCGCCCAGGCCATCCTGGTCGGCGACGCCCTGTTCGCCCTGGCCAACGAGGTCCTGCTGGAACTCGGCACGGTCGAGGCGGGCCGGGCCGCCCGCCGCCTGGCCACCGCCAGCCGCGCCCTGATCGACGGCCAGGCGCAGGACATCTCCTACGAGCACCGCGATCGCGTCAGCGTCGAGGAGTGCCTGGAGATGGAGGGCAACAAGACCGGCGCCCTGCTCGCCTGCGCCAGCTCCATCGGCGCGGTCCTCGGCGGCGCCGACGACGCCACCGCCGACGCGCTGGAGCGGTACGGCCACCACCTCGGCCTGGCCTTCCAGGCCGTCGACGACCTCCTCGGCATCTGGGGCGACCCGGAGGCCACCGGCAAGCAGACCTGGAGCGATCTGCGCCAGCGCAAGAAGTCCCTGCCGGTCGTCGCCGCACTCGCGGCGGGCGGCCCCGCCTCCGAGCGGCTCGGCGAGATCCTCGCCGCCGACGCCAAGGCCAGCGACTTCGAGAACTTCTCCGAGGAGGAGTTCGCGGCCCGCGCCGCCCTCATCGAGGAGGCGGGCGGCCGTGAGTGGACCGCCGAAGAGGCGCGTCGCCAGCACACCATCGCCATCGAAGCCCTCGACGCCGTCGACATGCCCGACGCCGTGCGGGCCCGCTTCACGGCGCTCGCCGACTTCGTCGTCGTACGAAAGAGATGATCACTATCGGCCGAATACGCCTCGCGTAGTCGCCGGCCGGTGACGTGACCGGACGTCACCGGCCGACGGCGGACCCACAGCAGACGCATCAGCACACTGCACGAAGGGGAAGCCATGACAGCGACGACCGACGGAAGCACCGGGGCCACCCTGCCGCCCCGCGCTGCCGCGGCCAGCGAAACCGACAGCACCACCCCCGCGGCGGCCGGGGTACAGGAAGCCGCCGCCCGTGCCATGCGGCGCGCCACCGACTTCCTGCTCGCCCGGCAGGACGCCCAGGGCTGGTGGAAGGGCGACCTCGAGACGAACGTCACGATGGACGCCGAGGACCTGATGCTCCGCCGGTTCCTCGGCATCCTCGACGAGGACACCGCCCGCGCCGCCGCCCTCTTCATCCGCGGCGAGCAGCGCGAGGACGGCACCTGGGCCACCTTCTACAAGGGCCCCGGCGACCTGTCCACCACCATCGAGGCGTACGTCGCCCTCCGCCTGGCCGGCGACGCGCCCGACGCCCCCCACATGGCGAAGGCCGCCGCCTGGGTCCGCGAGCAGGGCGGCATCGCCGCCTCCCGCGTCTTCACCCGGATCTGGCTCGCCCTGTTCGGCTGGTGGAAGTGGGAGGACCTGCCCGAACTCCCGCCGGAGATCGTCTACTTCCCGACGTGGATGCCGCTCAACATCTACGACTTCGGCTGCTGGGCCCGGCAGACCATCGTGCCGCTCACCATCGTCTCGGCGAAGCGGCCGGTGCGCCCCGCGCCGTTCCCGCTCGACGAGCTGCACACCGACCCGGCGCACCCGAACCCGCCCAGGCCCCTCGCCCCCGCCGCCAGCTGGGACGGCGCCTTCCAGCGGATCGACAAGGCGCTGCACGCCCTGCGCAAGGTGGCCCCGCGCCGGCTGCGCAAGGCCGCCATGAACACCGCCGCCCGCTGGATCATCGAACGGCAGGAGAACGACGGCTGCTGGGGCGGCATCCAGCCCCCGGCCGTGTACTCGGTCATCGCGCTGTACCTGCTCGGCTACGACCTCCAGCACCCGGTGATGCGGGCCGGCCTGGAGTCGCTGGACCGTTTCGCGGTCTGGCGCGAGGACGGGGCCCGGATGATCGAGGCCTGCCAGTCCCCGGTCTGGGACACCTGCCTGGCGACCATCGCCCTGGCCGACGCCGGCCTGCCCGCCGACCACCCGCAACTGGTGAAGGCCGCGGACTGGATGCTCGGCGAGCAGGTCGTGCGCCCCGGCGACTGGTCGGTGCGCAGGCCCGGACTCCCGCCCGGCGGCTGGGCGTTCGAGTTCCACAACGACAACTACCCCGACATCGACGACACCGCGGAAGTCGTCCTCGCCCTGCGCCGCGTCAAGCACCACGACCCGGAGCGGGTGGAGAAGGCCATCGGCCGCGGGGTGCGCTGGAACCTCGGCATGCAGTCGAAGAACGGCGCCTGGGGCGCCTTCGACGTCGACAACACCAGCCCCTTCCCCAACCGGCTGCCGTTCTGCGACTTCGGCGAGGTCATCGACCCGCCGTCCGCCGACGTCACCGCGCACGTCGTGGAGATGCTCGCCGCCGAGGGCCTGGCCCACGACCCGCGCACCCGGCGCGGCATCGAGTGGCTGCTGGCCGAACAGGAGCCGGACGGCTCGTGGTTCGGGCGCTGGGGCGTCAACTACGTCTACGGCACCGGGTCGGTCGTCCCCGCCCTGGTCGCGGCCGGCATCCCCGGCTCGCACCCGGCGATCCGCCGGGCGGTGGCCTGGCTGGAGTCGGTCCAGAACGACGACGGCGGCTGGGGCGAGGACCTGCGGTCCTACCGGGACGTGAGGGAGTGGAGCGGCCGGGGCGCCTCCACCGCCTCCCAGACGGCCTGGGCGCTGATGGCCCTGCTCGCGGCGGGGGAGCGGGACTCCAAGGCCGTCGAACGCGGCGTCGAGTGGCTCGCCGCCACCCAGCGGGAGGACGGTTCCTGGGACGAGCCGTACTTCACCGGCACCGGCTTCCCCTGGGACTTCTCCATCAACTACCACCTCTACCGGCAGGTGTTCCCCCTCACCGCGCTCGGCCGGTACGTGAACGGAGAGCCCGCCGTCCTGCAGAAGTCCACCGCGAGCCGGCCCCTCGCCGAGGCGAAGGGAAGCTGATGAGCGCCCGGCCCGCCCCGGCACCGCTGCTGGTCGCCTGCGCGCTCGGCATCGAGCACCTCGCCCTGCGCGCCGGCGACCGCGGCGGCGCCGGCGGGCCCGTCACCGTCCTGCGCACCGGCATGGGGCCGGTGGCGGCCGAGCGCTCCGTCACCCGGGTCCTGGCCGACCCGGCGCTCGCCGGTGCCGCCGTGCTGGCCACGGGCTTCTGCGCGGGCCTGGCCCCCGGCATGCACCCCGGGGACCTGGTCGTCGCCGAGGAGACCCGCGACCCGCGCGGCAGCGTGCCGTGCGAGGGGGCCGACCTGCTCGTCAAGGAGCTCGGGCGCGTCCTGCCCGGGCGCACCGTCCACACCGGGCCGCTCGTCGGATCCGACCACGTGGTCCGCGGCCCGGAGCGGTCCGCGCTGCGCGCCACCGGCGCGATCGCCGCCGACATGGAGTCGGCGGCCACGCTCCTGAGCGCCGTGCGGGCGGGCGAGCGCCCGGTTGCGGCCGTCCGGGTGGTCGTGGACGCTCCCGAACACGAACTCGTCAGAATCGGCACGGTGCGCGGTGGAATATCGGCTTTCCGCGTCCTCCGTTCCGTATTGCCTGTTTTCTTCGAATGGCACCGTAATGTGTTGCTCCCCAGGAGGTGAGCCAGATGGCCATGCCACTGCGCCAGTCCATCAAGGTCGCTACATATCTGGCCGAACAGAAGCTCCGCCGGCGGGACAAGTTTCCGCTCATCGTCGAGCTGGAACCGCTTTTCGCGTGCAACCTGAAGTGTGAGGGCTGCGGCAAGATCCAGCACCCGGCCGGGGTGCTCAAGCAGCGCATGCCCGTCGCCCAGGCCGTGGGAGCGGTCCTGGAGTCCGGTGCGCCGATGGTGTCCATCGCCGGCGGCGAGCCGTTGATGCACCCTCAGATCGACGAGATCGTGCGGCAGCTGGTGGCCAAGCGGAAGTACGTCTTCCTGTGCACCAACGCGATGCTGCTGCGCAAGAAGATGGACAAGTTCAAGCCCTCCCCCTACTTCGCCTTCGCGGTGCACATCGACGGGCTGCGCGAGCGGCACGACGAGTCCGTCGCCAAGGAGGGCGTGTTCGACGAGGCCGTGGCGGCGATCAAGGAGGCCAAGCGGCGCGGCTTCCGGGTCACCACCAACTCGACCTTCTTCAACACCGACACCCCGCAGACCGTCATCGAGGTGCTGAACTACCTCAACGACGACCTCCAGGTCGACGAGATGATGATCTCGCCCGCCTACGCCTACGAGAAGGCACCCGACCAGGAGCACTTCCTCGGCGTGGAGCAGACCCGCGAGCTGTTCAAGAAGGCCTTCGCGGGCGGCAACCGCAGCCGCTGGCGGCTCAACCACTCGCCGCTGTTCCTCGACTTCCTGGAGGGCAAGGTCGACTTCCCCTGCACCGCGTGGGCGATCCCGAACTACTCCCTCTTCGGCTGGCAGCGCCCCTGCTACCTGATGAGCGACGGGTACGTGCCGACCTACCGGGAGCTGATCGAGAAGACCGACTGGGACAAGTACGGCCGCGGCAAGGACCCGCGCTGCGCCAACTGCATGGCGCACTGCGGCTACGAGCCCACCGCCGTGCTGGCCACCATGGGCTCCCTGAAGGAGTCCCTGCGCGCCCTGCGCGAGACCGTCTCCGGGAACCGGGACTGACGCCGTGACGGCCGTCTCCCTGGGCGTCCCCGAGGTACCGGCCCGGCCGGTCGCCGAGCGCCGCAAGAGCCGGCGGATCCAGGTCGGGTCCGTGGCGGTCGGCGGGGACGCGCCGGTCTCGGTGCAGTCGATGACGACGACCCGG
>NZ_JBEXTV010000104.1:0-12342 GCF_040628835.1 Streptomyces sp. NPDC006134
CTGCGCGGCCTGCTCCTCGGCACCGGGATCGGCCACAACGGCTGGCTCGCCCTCGCCTGGTGCCTCGCCCTCACCGCGCTCGGCTACCTCTGGTCCACGTCGCTGTTCAACCGCGACCCGAGGTAACCGGCAGAAGGACCGGCCGGCTCTCCGAGAGCCGTGGTCCACGGCTCGTCCCGCTCCGGGGCGGCGTGCGTCCGGCACCGCGTCGGACGCACGCCGCCCCGTCCGCGTCCGCCGCCGCCCGCTGCCCGCCGGGCCCGCGACGCGGACGTCACCGGCCGGGAAACGGAGGCTAGAGCCCGAACAGGGCCGGATCCGTGGCCAGTTCCTCGAACCGCTGCCGTGGATCGGCCACCAGCCGCCGCTCCCGCAGGTCCAGCAGCCCGCCCACCGCCTCGATCTCGGCCGCCACGGTGCCGTCCGCCTTGCGGATCGTCTGCCGGACCCGGAACGTCTTGCCCTCGCCCCACTCGAAGCCGCAGCTCACCTCCACCTCGTCACCGGCGAGCAGCTCCCGCCGGTAGCGGATGGTCGTCTCCAGCACCACCGGACCCACGCCCCGGGCCACGAGGTCCGCCTGCCGGATCCCGGCGGCCTGGAGCAGCGACCAGCGGGCGTGCTCCGCGTAGTTGAGGTACACGGCCTGGTTGAGGTGGCCCTGCACGTCGGTCTCGTATCCGCGCACGGTCACGGGGACGGAAAACGGCTCGCTCACGGCTGCTGCCTCTCGACGTCGTCGTGGATCTTCCGGACGGACGATCCTGACACGACGCGTCCGTCACACCTTGCGCGGGGACGCCAGCAGGTAACGGGACCTCGTCCGGGGTTCCGTGTGCTCGCCGACGTGCCACCCCGCCCGTTCCAAGGTGAGCGCGCAGGCCCGCAGCGCCGCCCCGTCGGGTTCGTGCACGGCCACGGCGTCCGGCTGCGGGGTCGCCCGCACCCGGTAGCCGCCGCCGTCGTCGCCCGGCCCGGCCGGACGGTGACCGCCCGCCTCCAGGGCGAGCGCGGCGGCCTGCACCAGATGCGACCGCTCCCAGCCGCACGGCCGGTCCGTCGCCCCGTCGGCGTTGGTCATCCGGCGCAGCTCCAGCAGCCCCTGCCAGGCACCGCGCACCTCACGCGCCCGGGCCGGGCCGGTGTCCGGCGGTTCCTCCTCGCCGCCGGTCCGTGCGGTGAAGACACCGGTGGCCGGCTGCTCGGGGGCGGACTCGGGCGGCCCCTCGGCCCCGGTCTCCCGCACCCGGTGCCCGGCCGGTGTCAGGAAGTGGTCGTGCGGCGGCCGGGGGTGGCGGAAGGCCAGCCCCCGCCGCACCAGCGCGGCGAGCTGCGCCGGCGTCCCCCTCAGCCGTCCCGTGACGGGATCGGCGGTGTCGATGACACGCCGCTGGGCGGCGGTCGGCGGTCGCGTCACGGCGCACTCCCTCCCCACTGCATGGACCCGGCACACGGATCCGGCGCCCGGACCCGGCGATCGGGCCCGGCACACAGATCCGGCGCCCGGACCCGATCGCTTCGCAGACTACGCCGGGAGTCTGACATTCCATCCCGAGATCACCGGCCGCCCGTGTTCCGTGCCCAGCCGGCACAGCGCGCCCGTCGCGAGCTGGAACAGGGCCCCGGCCGACGGCGGCAGCCCGAGCCGGCGGGCGGTGAGGACCCGCAGGAAGTGGCCGTGGGCCACCAGCACCACGCACCCCTCGGTGTTGGCGAGCGCGGCGTCCGCCTTGGCCAGCATGCGGTCGGCCCGTTCCCCGACCTGCTCCGGGGTCTCTCCCGGGTGGTCCGGCGGCCCGGGTGCGACCCCGTCGGTGAACAGGAACCAGTCCGGCCGCGACCGCTGGATCTCGACGGTGGTGACGCCCTCGTACCCGCCGTAGTCCCACTCCTGGAGGTCCGCGTCGACCCGGGCCCCCTCCAGCCCGATCAGTTCGGCCGTCTCCCGGGCGCGCTGCAACGGGCTGACGAACGCGGCACCGATGCGGTGCGACCGCACCAGTGGAACGAGCCTGCGCGCCTCCTCGCGCCCGTGCTCGGTCAGCGGGACGTCCGTCCGCCCGGTGTGCCGCCCGGACCGCGACCATTCGGTCTCACCGTGCCGGACGAGGAAGAGATCACCCATGTCTCACAGGCTAGGGGGCGGGTACCGCTCCCGCGCGACGTGGTATCCCCCGCCCGCTCCGGCCCGCCTCCGGCCCGCTCCGGCCCGGACTCGGGATTCTCCGCATTCTCCGACGGGTCCCGTCACACCCGCAGGTGCCGGGTGCCGGGTGCCGGGTGCCGGGTGCCGGGTGCCGGACGCCGGACGCAGGCCGGCTACTGCCGGTATCCGCCGAGGAACCGCCCGATCCGCCCGATCGCCGCCTCCAGGGTGTCCGCGTGGGGCAGGGTCAGGATGCGGAAGTGGTCGGGGGAGGGCCAGTTGAAGCCGGTGCCCTGGACCACCTGGATCTTCTCCCGCAGCAGCAGGTCCAGGACGAACTTCTCGTCGTCGTGGATCTTGTGCACCTTGGGGTCGAGGCGCGCGAAGGCGTACAGCGCGCCCTTCGGCTTCACGCAGGACACGCCCGGGATCTCGTTGAGCCGCTCCCACGCCACGTCGCGCTGCTCGCGCAGCCGGCCGCCCGGCGCGGTCAGTTCGCGGATGGACTGGCGGCCCCCGAGGGCGGCCTGGATGGCGTACTGGGCGGGCGCGTTGGCGCACAGGCGCATGGAGGCCAGCATGGTCAGGCCCTCCAGGTAGTCCTTGGCGTGCTGCTTGGGGCCGGTGACGACCAGCCAGCCGGAGCGGAAGCCGGCCACCCGGTACGTCTTGGACAGGCCGCAGAAGGTGAGGACCACCAGGTCGGGGGCGAGGGCGGCGGCCGAGTGGTGGACGGCGTCGTCGTAGAGGATCTGGTCGTAGATCTCGTCGGCGAAGACCATCAGGCCGTGGCGGCGGGCCAGGTCGAGGATGCCCTCGACGACCTCCTTGGGGTAGACCGCGCCGGTCGGGTTGTTCGGGTTGATGATCACGACCGCCTTGGTGCGGTCGGTGATCTTCGACTCCAGGTCGGCCAGGTCCGGGTTCCACTCGGCCTGCTCGTCGCACAGGTAGTGGACCGCCTTGCCGCCCGCGAGGGTCGTCACCGCCGTCCAGAGGGGGAAGTCCGGGGCGGGGATCAGGATTTCGTCGCCGTCCTCGACCAGGGCCTGCACGGCCATGGTGACCAGCTCCGAGACGCCGTTGCCGAGGAAGACGTCGTCGACGCCGACCTCCAGGCCGAGCGTCTGGTAGCGCTGGGCCACGGCCCGGCGGGCGGAGAGGACGCCGCGCGAGTCGGTGTAGCCGTGCGCCCGCGGCAGCATCCGGATCATGTCCTGGATGATCTCCTCCGGCGCCTCGAAGCCGAAGGCGGCCGGGTTGCCGGTGTTGAGGCGCAGGACGCTGTGGCCCGCCTCCTCCAGCGCGTTGGCGTGCTCTATCACCGGGCCGCGGATCTCGTAGCAGACCTCGCTGAGCTTGTTCGACTGCCGGAACTCCATGAGCGGCTTCCCCTCCGGTATCTGGTGTTGCTTGGTTTTACCAAGTGCGGGCTTGGAAAGTCCAACAAGTTGTCTAGACTGCGCCGCATGTCACCCCGCACTCGCCGAAGTTACGACCAGTACTGCTCCGCAGCCCGCGCCCTCGACCTCGTCGGCGACCGCTGGACCCTGCTGATCGTCCGTGAGCTGCTGGCCGGTCCGCGGCGCTACACCGACCTGCACGCGGACCTGCCCGGCGTCAGTACGGACGTCCTGGCCTCACGGCTGAAGGACATGGAGCGCGACGGGCTGGCGACCCGCCGCCGGCTGCCGCCGCCCGGCGCCGCCTCCGTCTACGAACTCACCGGACGGGGGCGGGAACTGCTGCCCGTCCTCCAGGCGCTCGGGAGGTGGGGCGCGGCCGAGCTGGGGGAGCGGCGGCCCACGGACGCCGTGCGGGCGCACTGGTTCGCGCTGCCGCTGCTGCGGGCGCTGGAGGGAGCGGACGGGGGTGTGGGCGAAGGGCTGGTCGAAGTGCGGCTGGAGGAAGGGGACTTCCACATCCACGTCGGTGCCGCGGAGGGGCCCGTGTACGGCGACGGACCGGCCCCCGCGGAGCCCGACGCCCGGCTGGTTCTCGACGCCGGGACGTGTGCGGCGATCGGCCGCGGGGAGGCCGGCGTGGTGGAGGCCGTACGGGACGGCCGCGTCGAGGTGACGGGCGAGGGGCCGCTCGCCAAGGCGCTCCGGGAGGCGTGAGGGAGGCGTGCGAGAGACGTGAGAGAGACCTGAGAGACGGCCAAAGGGCCCGCCGCGTGTGAGCGGCGGGCCCTCCGCCGGGTCCTCGGGCGGACCCTTCCGCGGGGTCTCAGACCCCCGGCGGCACCCGTGAGGGCCGCCCCGATCCGCGCGTCAGCGCGTACCCGGCGACGCCCGCCAGCGCGGCCAGCACGCCGCCCGCCGCGGTCCACACCCAGCGGTCGGACCACCAGCCCGACGACCAGCCGTCGTCGGGCTCCAGCCCGAACAGCACCGCCGGGGAGCCGTCGCCGTCCCCGCCGTCCCGCTCGTCCGCCGCGATGCCCGGCACCAGCGGCTCGGCCAGGGAGCCGTCCACCGCCGCCGCTCCGCCGATGTCCTCGGCGTCGACCCGGACCTCGGCGCCGACCGGCAGGCCCCGGTCGGCCGTCGGCAGGCCGACGGCCGTGAGGCGGACGTAGTACGTGCCCGGCAGCGGGTCGTTGGCCCACGGTTCCGCCCAGGCGCGGACCGTGCGCAGCACGCAGGCCAGTTCCACGGAGGCGGCTCCCGCCGCCGCGGTGCGGGTCTGGGCGCCGTACTGGCAGGCCTGGCGGCGGCGCAGGCCGTCGTACACGTCGATCCGCCAGGTCTCGGCGGCGTGTGTCGCGGGCAGCTTCACCGTGGCCCGCACGGTGGGGCGCTGCCCGGTGTCCGCGGGGAAGGACCAGTACAGGTAGTCGCCGGCCGAGCCGTCCGCCGTGGCGCGCTGCCCCTGCTCGATCTCGGCGGCCGTACGGAACGACGTGCCCGCGAACGCCGGGGCCTTGCCGTCGTCCGACGGGTCCGGGGAGGGCGTGCCGGCCGCCGCGGGGGCCGCCGCGAGCCCGAGCAGCAGCAGCGCGGCGCTCAGCGCGCGTGGAACGCTCGCGATACGCAGGACACGGGGAAGCAGAACACGGGGAATACGCATCAGTTGGTCCTCCAGACCGCGACCCGCCAGCGCGACAGCCAGCCCCAGACGAGACCGGCGAGGAAACCGGCCAGGACGAGCACGCCGAGCAGCCACCAGCCGCGCCCGAGGCCGAAGGAGGCCACGTCGTCCGCCTGGTCGGGGCCGTCGACGACGTCGACCGTCAGCTCCAGCGGCAGACCGGGCGTGCTCTTCACGCCGGAGGCCGCCGAGAAGGAGTGGGTGACCTGGAGGCAGACGGTCTCGGCGGCCGGCTTGCCGCCGTCGGCGTCCGTGCCGTCCGCGTCGTCCCGCTCGGCCTTCGGGTACCGCAGGCCCGTCGAGATCACGTCCGTACGGCCGTTGCCCGCCGCCTCGCCGCGCACGATCTCCCGGCCGTGCACCGTCACCGCCCGCAGCAGCGCCCCGTAGGAGGGGCCGACGGCCCGGTCGGCGGCCACGCTCACCGAGGCCCGCAGCTCCTGGCCCGGCAGGACCTCCACGCGGTACCAGCGCTGCTGCCCGAACTCCTCCCGGTCGGTGTAGAGACCGGACTTCAGGACCGGGGCCTGCGCGCAGGTGTCCGCGCCCTCGGTGGCCACCGGCGTCACCACCGGATCGGCCGCCCGGTCCACCAACTGGTTGACACGGTCGGTCAGTTCGTCGGTGTGCTCGACGGAGGTGTACGTTCCGCCGGTCGCCTCGGCGATGCAGCCGAGCTGCTGCCGCATCCTGGCGTTGGGGACCAGGCCGAGCGTGTCGATGGTCAGGCCGATGCCCTTGGCGGCGATCTCGCGGGCGACCTCGCACGGGTCGAGCGGGGCGCAGGTGTCCTCGCCGTCGCTGATCAGCACGATCCGCTTGGAGCCGGTGCCGCCGTCGAGGTCGTCGGCCGCCTTCAGCAGGGCGGGGCCGATCGGCGTCCAGCCGGTGGGCACCAGGGTCGCCACCGCCGCCTTGGCCTCGGTGCGGTTCAGCGGGCCGACCGGGTAGAGCTGTGCGGTGTCCTTGCAGCCCGTCCTGCGGTCGTCGCCCGCGTAGTCGGCGCCGAGGGTGCGGATGCCCAGCCGCACCTCCTCGGGCGTCGCGTCGAGCACCTCGTTGAACGCCTGCTTCGCCGCGGCCATCCGGGAGCCGCCGTCGATGTCCCGCGCCCGCATCGAACCGCTGACGTCGAGCACGAGGTTCACTTTCGGCGCGTCCTCGCCGGCGGGTTCACCGGCCACCGCCCCGGCCGGGAAGGCGAGCCCGGCCGTCAGCGCGGCGAGCAGCGCGCCCACGCCTGCCACGAGCCGTTTTCTTATGATCATCGGCGGATCTTATGGAGCGCCGGTGCCGTGCTCCAAAACGGCCGTCAGCGCACCGCCCCGTGGAGCGGGTTGGGCAGCTCGCCCCACAGGTCCCCGGACGTCCCCGGCGACAGCCGCATCAGCGCCAGCGCCTTCACCGGCAGCGGTTCCTCCAGGAGCGCCACGAGGTCCGGGGTGCGGGGCAGGTCCCGTACGGCCGTCTCCAGGGCGTCCCGCAGCGCCGGGCCCGATCCGGCCGCGGTGGCCAGCGCGCCGCCCACCAAAGAGCCGAACAGCTTGCGGCGCAGGGCCCGTTCGTCGTCCGTGACGATCCGTCCGGGCAGGCCGGACGCGGCGATCCCGTGCCGGGCGAGGCGGGCCGGGCCGACGCGGATGTCGGCCAGGTCCCGGTAGACCAGACGCCGCGGGGTGCCCGCCGGGTCCAGCACGACCAGCAGGTTCTGCCCGTGCGCCTCCAGGGCCACGCCCAGCTCCAGCAGGCGCAGCCCGGCGGTGAGCGCGAGCCGCGCGAAGGCGGCCAGCCAGGCGGCGGAGCGGGGCAGTGCGGTCGTGGCGAGCGCCGCCACCGGCAGCACGTGCTCGCCCGGCGCCGCGTACGCCGCGGGCGACTCGCGCACCACCGCCGCCAGGTCGGGCGAGCCGTCCGTGGCGGCGCCCAGGGTGCGCGTCACGCACAGCAGCCCGTCCGTGCGCGCCGCCAGCTCCTGCCCGAACGCCGACAGGGCCGCGGAGGCGGTGACGGAGGCGACGGAGATGTCCCGCACCGAGGAGGTCAGCCGGGTGCTCAGCGCCGTCTTGACGTGCGGCCCGCCGGGCAGGGCGAGGGTGCGCAGGGACATCAGCGGGTGCGCGGCCAGCCGGGCGTCGCACGGCCGCTTCAGCACGTGCGCCGCCTGCCACGGATGGACCGGGAGCAGCATCCGCGCCCCGTCCCGCAGGTGGGCCGGCCACTCTCCGGACGTCAGGCACCGCGCCGCCGGGACCGGCACCAGGCCCAGCCCCACCACCGGCCGGTGCTCGGGCGCGTAGGCGAGCTGCTCGGCCACCGAGAACCCGGGCCGGGAGCGGCAGTTGGGGTGGAAGGGGTGCCCGTCGACGACCCGCTGCTCCCACTCCCAGTCGTGCGCGGGCCACTCGTCCGGGTGATCCGCCGACGCCGGCCGCCGGTCGTCCTGTCCCGCCCGCGCCAGCGCCAGCGACGCCACGCCGTGCCCCAGTTCGGCGGCGAATCCGGCGGCGTGCGGCAGGGCGAGGTCCGCCGTCAGCCGGGCCGGATCGCCGTACGGCACGCCGTCGAGGCGGACTTCGGCGACGTACGCGTCGGTGCGGTAGGGGTCGGCGGCCGGGCCGTGCAGCCGGCGTCCGTCGAGCAGCCGCAGGACGATCCCCTCCCGGGCCGGTTCGCGGCGCTCGACCCAGGGCAGCGGCTCGTGGACGAGCGCCCGCCACAGCCGGGACAGCACGGCCGCGCGGGCGCCGGGCAGCTCGGCCGCGTACCGGGGGAGAAGTCCGGGGCGTACGGTGGCCAGTTCGCCGGCGACCTCGGCCTCGGCGGTGGGGGGACGGTGCACGGGCGGACTCCTCGGGTACGAATAGGGCGTCACGGCGCCAGGGATGACGCCGGACATACTGTCCGTCTCCTCCCATGGACAGACCGTAGGGACAAGACCGTAGGGAACGAGTGGACCGCGTGGATCTCCTGCCCCCGCCCGCCGACGACGACTCCCGGACCCGCGACGAGCCCCGGACCCGCGACGACTCCCGGACCCGCGACGACTCCCGGACCCGCGACGAGCCCCGGACCCGCGACGAGCCCCCGACGGGCAACGGTGACGGCCACGGACGTGGACGCGGACGCGGTCACGGCGCGGGCGTCGCCGAGCGCGCCGACGCCTGCGCGACGGCGCCGCTGCTGAACTGCCTGCTGCGCGAGGTGGCCGAGCCCGTCCCGGGGCGCTCCGCCGGGCGGCCGGTGCACCGGCTGCCCGGCAGCGGCCGGCTGCTGCGCGTGCGCGGCGGGCGGCGGCCCGCCGAGCCGGAGGTGTACGCGGCGGGCGGCTGGCACCGCCTCGGCCACACCGAGCTGGTGGAACTCGTCGCCGAGGAACTCACCCGCCACACCGGCCTGCCCAACCACGAACTGCCCGCCGAGATGGCCGACAGCCGCGACGTGGTCGCCGCGCTGCTGGCCGCCCGGGCCCGCGCCACCCCGCCCGGCGATCCGTACCTCCTGTCCGAGCAGTCCCTCCTCACCGGCCACCCCCACCACCCCGCCCCCAAGGCGCGCGGCGGCGGCCCGCACGCCGGCTGGCTGCCGTACGCGCCGGAGGCGCACGCCCGCTTCCCGCTGGCGCTGCTCGGCGTGCGCGAGGACGCCGTCGCCGAGGAGGGCGACACCACGGCCCTGGACGCGCTCGGCGAGGCCCCGCCGGGCTACCGGCTGCTGCCCGCCCACCCCTGGCAGCTCGCCCTGGCCGGCCCGGCGCTCGCCGCCGCCCTCGCCGACGGGCGGCTGCTCCGGCTGGGCCGCACGTCCTTCCCCGTCTGGCCGACGGCCGCGATCCGCACCGTGTACGCGCCCGGGCGGGACCTGTTCCTGAAGTTCAGCCTGGACGTCCGCATCACCAACGACATCCGGCGGCTGTGGCGCCACGACCTGCTGAGGCTGCGCCGCACCGACGCCGCGGCGACCGCCGCCTTCGCCGTGATCGGGCCGCCGGCGGCCTGGCTCGGCGACCGCGGCTACCGCACCGCGGACTTCGCCTTCGAGGAGCTCGCCGTCGTCGTCCGCGACGGGCTGCGCGACCGCCTGGCGCCCGGCGCGACCCCGCTGCTCGCCGCCGGGCTGGCGGAGGGCTTCACCGGCAGCCCGCTGGAGCGCGCGGCGGATCCCGGCGCCTGGTGGGAGGCGTACCTGGCCGCCGTCGTACCGCCCGTCCTGGCCGCCTTCGCCGGTCACGGCGTCGTCCTGGAGGCCCACCTGCAGAACACGCTGGTCGCCGTGGACGGGGAGGGCACGCCGGTGCAGGCGCTGTTCCGGGACGCCGAGGGCGTCAAGCTGCTGGCCGACGTCCCGCGCGCCGCCGGCTGGGAGCGGCTGGTGTACTGCCTGGTCGTCAACCACCTGTACGAGATCGCCGCCGCCCTCGCCGAACACCACCCGGGGTTCGACCCCTGGCCGGCCGCCCGCCGCGAGCTGGCCCGCCACGACCTGCCCGAGATCCCCGCCCTGCTGTCCTCGCCCACCCTGCCCGGCAAGACCAACCTGCTGCTGCGCTGGACGGGCGCGGACGGCGCCGACGCCCGCTACCGCCCGCTGCCCAACCCGCTGGCCGGTCCGCTGCCCAACCCACCGGCCGGTCCGCTGCCCAACCCGCCGGCCGGTCCGTCGGCCGGTCCGCCGGCCCCGGGTGTCACGGGCGGCCGGCTATGTTGACATAGGTATATCGTCATACTTATAGTGCGTGGTATGCCCGAGTACCGTGCGTCCGGCCAGGACATCGACCGCGTAGCCGCAGGGCTCGCGGCGTGCCTGCCCGCACTGGCCCGGGCCCTGGACCGGCAGGTCGGCCGGGACTTCGCGCACCCCAAGCCCCCCGAGGCCCAGCTCGCGCTGCTGCGGCACGTCGAGGCCCACGACGGCGTCACCGTGCGCGCGGCGGCCGAGGCCCTGCAGATGAAGCCGAACAACGTCAGCGCGCTGGTCACCCAGATGACCGAGCGAGGGCTGCTGGAGCGCCGTCAGGACCCGGCCGACAAGAGGGTCGCGCACCTGCACCTCACCCCGACCGCGCGGCAGCGGCTCGCCGAGGTCGAGCGGCTCATGGGCGCCCACGTCGCCCGGGCGCTGCACGCCCTGACCGACGGTGAACAGGACGCCCTCGGCTCCGCTCTGGGCGCACTCGAGGCACTCGGCCGTCACCTCCAGTCCCGCCACTGATCACGCGCACCGGCCCCCGGCGGCCCGGTGCGCGTCCTGACGGGCGCTCCTTCCCGCGCTCCGGCCCCCTTCCGGGCCGGCCGCCGGTTCCGGCACGTGCACGTCCCGTGGACGGGTCCGGGCACCGGCCGCGCTCTCCCCCTTCCTCTTTCCCTTCCGCTTTCGCGAGTCACGCAAAGGAACCAGCACAGTCATGTCCTCCGCCACCACCCATCCCTCCGCGCCGGGCACCCAGGCCCCGCCCGGGGACCGGCCCCGCGGCCCGCGGGCCAACCCGTGGCTGACGCTGATCGCCGTCGCCTTCGGCCTGTTCATGGTCGGCCTCGACGGGTCGGTCGTCTCGATCGCCAACCCGGAGATCGGCCGCGACCTGGACGCCTCCACCGCCGACCTGCAGTGGGTCACCAACTCCTACCTGCTGGCCCTCGCCGCCGCGCTCATCCTCGGCGGCAAGCTCGGCGACCGGTTCGGGCGCCGCACCTTCTACCTGGTCGGTGTCGCCGGGTTCACCCTCGCCTCCGTCGCCATCGGCCTGTCCGGATCGATCGAGGGCGTCATCGCCTTCCGCGCGCTCCAGGGCTTCTTCGGCGCCCTGCTCATGCCCAACACGCTCGGCATGCTGCGCGCCGTCTTCCCGCCGAGGAAGTTCGGCATGGCGGTCGGCATCTGGGCGATGGTCTCCTCGGTCTCCACCGCCCTCGGCCCGATCGTCGGCGGCCTGCTGGTGGAGCACGTCGACTGGGAGTCCGTCTTCTACATCAACCTCCCCATCGGCGTCGTCGCGCTCGTCTTCAGCCTGATCGTCCTGCCGCAGACCAGGAACGGCGCCGCCGACGGCGAGAAGTTCGACATCCCCGGCGTCGTCCTGCTGGCCCTGGGCCTGCTCGCCATCGTGTTCGGCGTCGTCAAGGGCGAGACGTGGGGCTGGACCTCCGGCGGCACCCTGGGCGCCATCGCGGCCGGCCTCGTGGTCCTGCTCGCCTTCGGCTTCCACGAGACCCGCGTCGCCCACCCGCTGCTGCCCATGCGCCTGTTCCGCAACCCGGCGCTGACCATCGGCACCGTCATCACCGCGCTGAACTTCTTCGTCCTGCTCGGTGTGATCTTCTTCGTGATGCTCTACCTGCAGAACGTACGCGGCTTCACCCCCGTCGAGGCCGGTGTGCGCACGCTGCCGCTGAGCCTGGCCTCGGTCGTGGCCTCCCCGCTGGGCGCGGCGCTCACGGACCGGTTCGGGCCGCGGCTGACCATGCCGCTCGGCATGGCCCTCCAGGCCGTCGCCTGCTTCGTCATGCTCGGCTGGAGCCCGGACTCCTCCTACGCCGCGATGTGGCCGCCGTTCATCGCGCTCGGCCTGGGCGTGGGCATGGTGATGTCGTCCTCCTCCGACGCCATCGTCGGCAACGCGCCGGTCAGGGACGGCGGCGTGGCGGGCGGCCTGCAGGCCACCGCGCTCCAGATCGGCGGCGCGCTCGGCACGTCCGTGCTGGTGTCGCTCATCAGCAGCCGTGTCGGCTCCACCCTCACCGGCGAACTGACGTCGGCGGGCGTGCCCGCACCCGCCGCGGCAGGCCTGCACGAGGCGAAGGACGCGGTGGCCATGGGCGTCGCCCCGGTCTCCGGCGACCTGCCCGCCCAGCTCGAGGCGGCCGTCGTCGAAGGCAGCCACCAGGCGTTCATGAACGGTGTCCACACTGCCGTCCTGGTCGCCGGCGTGCTCTGCGTCGTCGGCGCCGTGGTGGCCGCCGCCGGTGTGCGACGCAACCCCGAGGCGGCCCGTCACCGAGGGGCCTGACGGGCCGGTGTCTGCGGTCACCCAGGCTGCACGGATCCCGGCATCCAGGGTCCGGTCGATCATACGGAGGGCGAGGGCGGGCTTCGTGGCGAAGCCGACC
>NZ_JBEXTV010000105.1:0-12159 GCF_040628835.1 Streptomyces sp. NPDC006134
ACCGCGTTCACACCGCGCACCAGGAGTGGGAGGCCGAGAGGCAGCGTGCAACAGCACTCTGACGGGACGGTCGGCTCGCCGGTTCCCGCCCGCTGTGGCCGGGCTGCCTTCTGCGGTCCGGTTCATGGGTCCCGGGCTGCTGGAACGGGTCACCGCGTGGCGCGCGGAACTGGACGAGATCGAAGAACAGCCGGCCAAGCAGCCGGCGGAGGTGCGGGCCGGGCGGGGCGAGCTCGCTGTCGCTGAAAAGGTCCTTGAGCGGGTGAGCGAGCAGACCGCCGACGCACGCGTCCCGGCCGCGCCGCCGCCCGGGCAGGTGGGCGGATGGGAGGTGATGCTGATCCCGCACCGCACGTCGGAGGTGGAGGAGGCCACGCTCCCGCCGGACTGCCAGCGCGTTCTCGCCGCCGTGCGGCAGGCAACCGGACCGGTCATGGCCCGGCAGGTCCGCGACGCGCTCGGAATCGACGTCGGCGTGCGGCCCAAGCCGGAACCGTTGCGCGGGAAGCCGGCTGGGCTCGTCGGCCGCGGCCGACTGCGCAAACTGCCCGACGGCCGGTTCACCACCCGCCTGTGACCGAGGGGCACTGCCGTCCGGAGTGATGACGCTGCGGGCGTAACCTCCCTGCTCGCGGCGGCTGTTGGGTTTGTGTGACGAAAACCGAAGAACACGGTGAGGCCATCGGCCCACTTGTCTGCCGGTGCCGTCTGCCCTTGCCCACACACCGGCAACCACCTCACCGAGCTGCTGCGCCGCCGCCTGAAGGCGATCCGGTCCGGATGCCGGAACCCGTCCCGCCCGGACGGTTCACGGCGATCGTCCTGACCGTGCTGCGCCACGACCACGTCTTGGCCCACCTGCGCGCCGTCGGACCCGGCACCCTCGCGGACCTCGGCTTCCTCGGCCTGGACAACAACGCGCTCGACCCCGTGATCGTCACCGGATTCCACGCCACCCGCACCCACATGCTCACCCCCGGCCAGAAGACCGCCCACCGCGTCCTCGCCGTCGGACGCGCACCGGTCGAACGCGGCTTCGCCCACCTCAAGAACTGGCGGACCCTCACCAAGCTCCGCCTCGACACCGCTCGCGCCACGCACCTCCTGCGTGCCCTGCTCGTCCTGACACATCTCGAAGTCAACCGCTGAGACAACGTCCAGCCCGTCCTGTACCCAGCCTGCGGGTGGTGGGACGTTGGAGGGCCTGCGCCGCTCGGACGGCAAACCCTCCAGATGCTGCAGAGAGGACCGATCATGACCTCGGACCGCGACACGCTGTGGAGTCGCTGCGCGTACCTGGGGCGCGTCCTGCTGCCACTGCTGGACCAGGAGCCATGGCGCCAGAATCGCCGCCGAGAGCGGCTGCGTTCCTGGGGCATCGACGTGGCGGTGGGGGAACGACTCATTGAGATCTTCGCGGCCTTGTCCGCCCACGCTGTCGCGGTGGACACTTCCTTATCCGCAGCAGAGTTCGAGACCCTGCCCCTCAGCGCCGTGGCCGACGCAGCGACCGGCAAGCAAGATTTCGAACTACTCGCCGGGCTCCCAGACACCTTCGCCGACGACCGTGACGACGTTGCGGTCAAGGTTTTCCGTTTCTACGCCTATAAGGGCGGCCGGACCAGTCTCCAGCTTTTTCGGCTGAGCACCGAGGTGCGTCATACGCTGACCGTCCTCGCCGCCCGCGCGTCGGTGCCATCCCCTACATGTGGAGACATCTTCGACCAGGCGGACGAGGCCCACCTGCCTCTGTGAGCACACCGGCTCCGTTTGCCGTCGGCACCACAGCCTGACGGATGACCTGCAGCGCAGACTGCCGCCGACGACCAGCGTGAGCATCCCGAGAATCGCTCACACCAGCCCTCTGAACTGGGGCTTCAAAGTGGCGGAGGCACAGTGAACCACCACACCAGTGCACTTCCGCTCCCACGGTGGTGCGGTCACCGGTGGGCGCCGGGCGAGGAGTGCACCGCGTGCGCCAGCGCCAGGCGCTCGTCGCGCATCGCTTCCAGGGTGTCGGCGGTGTCCGGGTGGTCGGGGTCCGGCACGACGGTCACCGTGAACCGGATGATGCTGCGGGCGATGCCCGGCGCCGCCGTGGTGGGGGAGTCCCGCGCCCGGTCCTTCAGCGCGGACAGCGGCACGCCCCCGACCTCGTCCAGCGTGAAGGAGTCCGCGTACGGGTGGTTCTCCCCGTCCGCGGCCGTGACGGGCCAGAGATGTCCTCGGCCGGCCGCAGCAGGACGAACGCCGGCTCCGGGCCGGCTTCCGCCCGCCCGGCGACGTTTCGCCGAACCTCAGCGGCAGAGCGGATCGGTGCGCGACCGACCTTGATCGTTCTGCACCCATGGCCCCATGGCCCCATGGCCCCATGGCCCCATGGCCCCATGGCCCCATGGCCCCATGGCCCCATGGCCGCTTCGCCCGCCGACGTGTTGGTGCAGGTCAGCCCCGGCGGGCAAGGTGAACAGGCCCGGCGGCGGAAGACGGAACGGAAGGCCGCCGGGCAGGAGGCGTGGCGACCGGTGCGCACCAGCTGTGGGGCGAAGTTCACCGACGAGCGCTGGCAGCCGGTCGGGCAGCCCTCGTGGCGGAGCAAGGAGGACGACCTGTACGGGCCGTGCCTGGACGAGCCTTCGCCCAAGTCGAAGCCGAGTGTGTCGCACGGCAGCAGGCGCGGGAGGACTCCGCACGGGAGAGGGCTGAGGAGGAGAGGGTGAGGAGAGGACGCGGACTGTTCCGCCGGCGCACCTGATCGGGGCCGGGCCTGCCCGCCCGCGTCCCGGCGCCGGTGCCGGCTGGGAGGCTGGACGGATGACCGTCGGCCGGCCGCTGACCAGCGCGGGTGACAATCCCGACCGGCTGCGCTCCGAAGCCGCCTTCGCCCACCTCTGCGGAGCCGCCCCCGTGCCCGCGTCCTCCGGCCGCACCAACCGCCGCCACCTCAACCGGGGCGGAGACTGCCAGGCCGACAACGCACTGCACACCATCGTGCTGGTCCGCATGAAGCACGGCCAGCGCACCCAGGAGTACGTCGCCCGGCACACCGCCGAAGGCATGGCCGAGAAGGACATCGTCCGCTGCCTGAAACGGTTCGTCGCCGCGAGGTCTACCGCCGCCTGCCACACGTGACCCACACCATCGAACCGCTCCCACAGTCCGCTTGACGATCTATAGGAGCTTCCTGCCACCCCCAAGAGGAAGGACCCTGAAGCCACCCGATCCGCACCGCTGCTCACGACCGCCTACCACGCCTTCTACGACCTGCATCGGCCCGTCTACCACGCCTGCGCCGCCGCTCACTTCTCCCAGGAAGAGGCCCAGATCAGCGTTTCCCAGCTCTTCGGCTTCATCGCCAGCAACTGGACCATGATCGTGTCCAAGTCGCCCCCTCGGCATGGGCCGGGGAAAACCACACCCGCGCCATCGCCCGCCGCAGCAGTCGCACCGCCACACCGGCCGAGGACGCAGCACCGCTCCACAACGACCTGTGCCTGAGCATCGACCGGATCGCCACCGCAACCGGCACGGAACGCGCCACCGCAACCGGCACGGAACGCGCCACCGCAACCGGCACGGAACGCGCCACCGTAACCGGCACGGAACGCGCCACTGCAACCGGCACGGAACACGCCACCGCAACCGCGCTCCTGGCAGCTGACCGCCGTGGACGCTCCCGCCGACCGGCCACTGCACGGCACCCCAGCAGGCAGAGGGAAGTGCCAGCCGGCGCAGAAGGATGCGCTCCGAAGCGGTGAGCAGACCAAAGGAAACCGGCACACCACATAGCGCCCCGGCAACGGCCGACCAGCCCTCAACGCCCATGGCGGGAGGACATCCACTACGAGCACCGCGGTGGGTGCACGACAGCGGGCTGCGCACAGGCCGGATTCGGTTTTCTCGACCACGCCGGCACCCTCACCGCCCTCAAGCCAGGCATCGGGCGAGCGCGCGGTTTCAGTGATGCAGTTGGTGGCGGAGCAGCAGCGAGCGGGCAGCGTCCGCACTGATGCCGAGGCTCTTGCCGATGGTCTCGGGGGAGAGTCCGTCGGCTTCGGTGGCGTAGGCGGCTTCGTGCCCGACGGCGCGGGTGATGCGCTCGAGTTCGCCGACGGTCCGTAGCGTGGCCATGGGCACCTGATCGGTGAGCCGGGCGAGTTGCTCGCGGAGCTGGGAGAGTGCTTCGGTGAGGTCGTCGGGAGCGGCACGGCCTTCGGCTGTCGGGGGTTCATCAGGCGGGTGGGTGTGGAGCGCGGGCGACGCGGCGCGGGTGTCCCGGCGCCGATTACGGTGAGGGCGGTGACGCAGAGGAGGCCGCCGCTGACCAGGGCCGTTGTCCCGGAGCTGGAGGCTGCAACGACTCCGCAGCGCATGTTGCCAAAGTCGGGGCCGGGCCCCCGGGCTCGACGGCGGAGCGATCGACGCCCTCGGCCGGTCCTGCAACTGCTTCCTGCAGCTACTGGTGGAAGCGGCCCGGCCCGGCCTGCCCGGCATGGTCGTCGAGATGCCGACGGCGCTCCGACTCGGTCAGCTCGCGCGTCGTCCGGGCCTTGGCGGCGGCCAGCAGGTCCGCCGCGTCGACCTCGGAGACGCGGATGCTGCGCGCGTCCTGGGTGACCAGACGCGCGCCGGTGCCGCCGAGGAACCGCAGGTCGTGCACCGGGTCGCGCTCGTGCTCGACGGTGCACAGCGGGCGCAGGGTGTTCAGATCGACAACCTCGGCGGCGCCGTCCCGGCAGAAGGCGAAACGGCGGCCGTCCGCGCTGAAGGCGCAGGCGGTGGCGCCCGCTTCGTAGCGCGCGAGGACACCTCCGCCACCGGCATCGAGGAGGAGCAACGGATACGGGCTGAAGGGGTAGTGCGCCGGGCGGCCGGTGGCGGCGAGGTGGGTGCCGGCCGGCGAGGCCACGATGGTGTCGAAGTCCGGCCCCCCGGTCTCCGTGGTCCAGCGCGCCGTGCCGTCGGCCGTGTCGCGTACGGTCAGGACCTCCTCGCACAGGGCGGCGATCCACTCGCCGGCCGGGCCGAAGACCACGGCCCGCTCGCCGTGGCGGGCGCGGAACGCGGTCAGCCGGGAGCCGTCGGCGGTACGCAGCACAGCCACCCGGCAGTGGCCGGTGCGCTCGGTGTCCATGTCCGCGTACGGCAGGTGCCCGTCCTCGTCGTGCTCGACGACGGCCGCGAGCCTGCCGTCGTCGCTCACGGCCAGCAGCGCGCCGGGCAGCTCCACCGCGCCGACGGTTTCGTTGCGGGCCAGGTCGACGACGCGGAGGAGAGCGCCGGAGCCGTACGGCTCGGTGGTGACCAGCCGCCGGCCGTCGGCGGTGAGCCTGGCCGGCCGGGTGCTGGAGTCCTTCGGGTGGTCGAAGCGCCGCGACGGGGCGCCCCCGCGTAGGGCGTGTACCTCGCTCCGGTCGCCGACGGTGACCAGCATGCGGTCGCCGGCCACGTCGAACTCCAGCCGCAGGAGCCCTCCCCGCCGGCGGAAGACGTGCAGCTCGTCCTGTGTGAGGACGTCGACGACCCGGTCGAGGTACTCCCGTTCCCGGCGGTCGACCGTCCACGGGCCGTGCTCGGTCGAGAGATACAGGGTGCTGCCGTCGTCGCAGAGCAGCGCGCCGTTGTTGAACCGGGGGTGGTCGATGCGGGCGATCTCGGCGCCCCGGGACTCGAAGAGCTGCGGAGGGTCGGCGGCAGACGTCGCCTTGGTCAGGGTGAGCAGGCGGCGGCCGTCCCGGTGGAAGGCGATGTCCCACAGCTCCTTCTCGTGGTCGACGGCGTAGAGCTCGTCGCCCGGGTGCACCGCGAACACCCGCGCCGTGTAGGCGCCGGCGAACGCGACGCGGCTGCCGTCCGCGTTGAAGGTGACGGACTTGACGGCGAAGTCGTGGTGCAGCCGGTGTCTCTCCCGGCCACTGCGAGCCTCGATCAACTGGCCCGCGCCCGGCGTCTGCCGGTGCCGGG
The DNA here is from genome assembly GCF_040628835.1 of Streptomyces sp. NPDC006134. NCBI lineage: Bacteria > Bacillati > Actinomycetota > Actinomycetes > Kitasatosporales > Streptomycetaceae > Streptomyces > Streptomyces sp. NPDC006134. The sequence continues at coordinate 5,965 of NZ_JBEXTV010000105.1, forward strand.
AGTCGCCGATCGCCACGGCCAGCAGCTCACCGTCCGGGGCGAAGGCCAGGTCTTCGACGGGCAGGTAGTGGTAGTGCCGGTAGAGCAGAGTGCCACCGTCCTCGAGGTCGAAGACCTCGACGTAGCCGGTGTGCGAGTCGCCGCAGCTGTCGACGCTGTTGGCGCCGGCGGCGAACAGCGCGCCGTCGGGACTGAACGCCCGGTGCATCGAGGCGGATCCGTCGTGCTCGACCACCACGGGAGCACGCTCGCCCCGCAGGTCGTAGACGGTCGTCTTCGACATCCACTTGTAGTGGCGGTCGCCGTCGTACCACTGGCTGGTGGCGGCCAGCAGCGTGCAGTCGGCGCTGAAGGCGGTGGAGCCGCCGAGGGCGTCGATCCGGGTCTCGTGGCGTACGTGGCCGGTGCCCAGGTCGATCACGCGCACCGTGGCGCCGTGGACGGTCGTGTCGGAGTGGGTGCCGCGCCCGCTGGTCCCGCGGATGACGAGCAGGCTGCTGCCGTCGTCGCCGAGACGCGCGGTGACCAGCGGTGGGCCTGTCGTGTCCGACGCCAGGACGGCGTCGGTGCGCAGGTCTCTGACGACCGCCCGGCGGGCGTCCGTCTGGAGCACGGCCCGGCCGTCCGGGGTGTACGGCAGAAGCTCGGGCCGCTGCAGGCCCATCGCGGGCAGGGCCGGGCCCACGGCGCGGTGGACCTCGGTGGCGCCCGCTCCACCGGGGCCGCGCCGGAACAGCTGGTAGGTGGCGAGGCGCGTCTGCGCGACCTGGTCGTACCCGTACACCGCCGAGTGCACCAGGTCCGGGTCGAGCGGCGAGAAGCGGCCGGTTGCCGTGAAGACGCGGTGGGGCTCACCGCTCTCCTCGCTGGGGTGTTCGCCGACCGGGACCCGGCCCAGCGGCAGCGGCGCGGTCCGCAGGGCGTGCCGCAGCGCGGTGTCGCCGGCGAGCGTCCAGCGGGTCTCCAGCGACTCCACCGCCAGCGCGAGCGGCAGCGGCCCGCCCCGTACCCCGGTGGCGGTGGCCAGCTCGGAGGCGGCGGCCAGCTGGCGCGCCCGGGCCTCGGCGGCGGCCGCCCTGGCGGTGTCGGCGGCGGCTTCGGCGGCGGCGCGGGCCGCCTCCAGCTCCGCGACGCGCCGCTGCCAGGCGGAGCGGCTGCGCTCGACCAGCCGGACGACGTCGTACGGGATGTCGTCGCCGCGCTCGGCGAGCCAGTGCTCGGCGACGCCGAGGCGGGTGTCGGCGAGCAGGTCGTCGGTGCCCGCGCGCTCCTCCATGCCGGCGAGCCAGCGCTGGAAGTCCGCGTCCTCGTCCACCCAGCGGGCGTAGCGCGGCCAGGCCCGGATCAGCGCCTCGTGGGCGAGGCGGACGAGCGGTTCGTGTCCGTCGGCCTCGGCGACGAGCAGGCGCTGCCGGACGAGTTCGTCGACGGCTGGCCTGCTGTCGGTGAAGCGGGCCCGCGGCACGGCCTTGGCGGCGGCTTCGGCCGCGCCGCCGCGGCTGCGGACGAGGGCCAGGAGCACGGTCTTGACGTGCTCGGCGTGCCCTTCGGCCCGCAGCCGCTCGTAGACGCCTTCGGCATAGCGGTTGACGGCGCCGGTGACGCCGCCGGTGGCGCGGTAGTCGGCGAAGGTGAGCCGGTGTGCGCGCTGCGCGGGCCAGAGCCGGTCCAGCGAGAACTCCATGAGGGGCAGGCTGCCGGGGCCGCCGCCGGTGTCGGCCGCGATCTGCGCGGCGAGGCCCGGCTCGTACGTGACGCCGCGGGCGCGGGCCGGTTCGGTGACGGCCCGCTCCAGCGCCGCACTGCTCATCGGGGACAGCGCGAGGATCCGGTCGTGCAGGCGGCCGCCCGCACCGGGCAGTTCCAGCAGCATCGGCAGGAAGTCGGCGCGCAGGGTGGCGACCACGCGCAGCGCGGCGTCCGCGTCCCGGGAGGCCGGGAACAGCCCGTCCAGCAGGGCGGCCCGCTCGCCTGCGGGGGTGCCGCCGAGCAGCTCTTCGAACTGGTCGACGTGGAGCAGGATGCGCTGTCCGAGACGGCGCGCCCAGCAGGACACCGCTTCGGCCAGGCCGTCGGCGTCCACCTGGGCGCGAAGCGCGTCCGGCTCCAGACCCGGGTGGTCTCCGAGGGCGACGCGGACGTCCGTGAGCAGCCGGTCGAGCGGTGCGCTGCCGCCGGGCCTGGCCGTGACGCAGATACCGCCGCTGTCCCGCCAGCGGGGCACGAGTCCGGCCTCGACGAGGGACGACTTCCCGATCCCGGAAGGACCGACGACCAGGACGGCGGCGTCGTCGGCCACCATCCGCTCCAGCTGCGCGGTCTCCTCCTCGCGGCCGACGAACACCGCCTCGTCGGCGCTGGTGAAGGAGCGCAGCCCCCGGTACGGGGACGGCGGGATGCCGGACAGCACCTCGGGCCAGGCCCGTACGAGTCCGTCCACCGGTACCGCGTAGCCGTCGCGGTGGCCGTCCCGGCTGCTGGCCACCGACAGCATGCCGACCACCATGTCGCCGTCGGGGCAGGAGGCGACCATCGGTGATCCGCTGTAGCCCGGCTGCAGCCGTACGGCCGAGTCGGGTCCCGCGTCGACCTGCAGCATCCCGCCGCCCACCCGGCCGCGGACGCGCGCCGCCACCCAGGAGCCGTCCCGCCTGACCGGCTGCACGGGGTGGCCGAAGACGTACACTTCGCCGCCGTGTCCGGGGGTGACCTCGAGCGGCAGCCGGGCGGGCCCGGCGCCCGCGGGGGCGGGCTCGCCGACGATGCGGAGTCCGGCGATGTCGCCGCCCGCGGTGCCCGAGCGCGGCGGCGGCACCCACAGCTCCAGCCGGCAGCTGCGCAGCGGGGCGCCGTCCGCGTCGCCGAGCAGCGGGAAGTCGACGGGCAGACGCAGCTCTGCGTCCGGCTGCGGCTGCTCCCGCTGGTCCCGGCCGAGGGCCTGGTTGACGACGTGGGCGCATGTCAGCAGCCGGTCGTCGGCCACCAGGAACCCGGTGCCGACGGCCCTCTGCGTACCGAGGGCGAGGATCCGCACGATGAACCCGGACCGGTCCGCATAGCGCCGCCGCACGCGATCAGCCCGTCGTACGCCAGGTCATGGACAGCCGGAAGTTGGCCTCCGCGGTGCCTTTGGCCACGATGACGCTGGTCTCGCCGCCCATCTTCAGCCCGAACTCCAGCGTCGCCTCGTCCGGCGACAACTCCCGCAGCAGCGCGGCCACCCGCTGCAGCGACGGGCGCAGCTCGCCGAGCGCCTCCTCCAGCGTGGTCCGGGCCCGGGCGACGACCGGCGAGCCGTCGCTGCCGGCGAGTACCAAGTCCTCGGGTACGTCCGCGGGGTCGACCTCGAAAGTGATCAACCCGTCCCCGTCGTCGACCGCGAACTCAAGCAACTGCATGGGTCCCCCTCCGGATCCGTCACCTACCCAGCCCGCCAGGCCCAAGATACGCTCCCGGCCTTCAGGCCAACCGCCCTATCGCAGACTCCCCACAGGAAGAGCGCTCTTCGACCTCCGTGTTCCGGTACGCCGCGGTGGCCGCGAAGTCGGTCCTCATGCTCCTGCGCCAGCCCGAGGGGCGGGGCATTGCCAGAGCCCTGCGCCACGGCCGTCGCGTCCGTAGGGCTCCACCGTTCCCGCCTGGCCTCGAAGCCAGACCAGGCGGGAACGAGCCTGGCGCGCCTCCTCGATCGGCACGGAGGCGCGGCTTCTTCCGGATGGAGGGCGACACCAAGGTGTCCTGCATCCACATGACGGGGTCACCGTCGGGATTGCAAGGAAAGCGGGGAGACCGCGGGCATCGGCCAGCGGCTGATCGGCCGGCGGCCGATCAGCCGGCGGCAGACCGAGGACGCGCTGCCCGTCCTGACGGCCAGGTACGAGGAGAAGCACGGGCACGCGCCGGGGGAGCGGGCCGCCTACGCGCTGGCCTGCCGGGCCGCCGACCAGAACCGCCCGCCCAAGCACACGGAACCGCTGTCGCCGACCGAGCTGCGGAAGCGGTGGCGTGATGCGGTGATCCGGGCCTACGGCGCCGATGTCGTCGGCCGGCCGGCGGTGCGGGCGCGGGCGGCGACCGCGGCGGTGCGGGCGCGGGAGCGGCCGGTGGCCGACATCGCGCTCGCGGCCGTCGAGGTCGTCGCCGTGGTGCACGTGTGCGCGGCGCGTTCAAATGCCACCGCCTGCTCACCGAAGCCCGCCGCCACCTCTCCTACGCCCTGCGCGGCCGGCCCTGCCAACCCGGCCTGGACGAACATGAGGTGTGGGAGCAGGTGCGGACCGGGTGGGCCGCGTCCGGCGTCCGCTGACCGGCCGCCCTCTTTGCCGCCGCGAGCACAGACGGGCCCGCCGGGGCGCCCCGGGCCCAGGTGCGGGGGATGACCGGCATTCCGCTCCCGTCGCACGCCGCCGGCACCGGAACACCTCGCCCCCAGATCGTCCTTGGCCACGAGGTCTCGGCCAACGCCGACTTCCTCGTCGAACTCGCTGCCGGCCTGTGAACTGAGCGGGGCCGCGCCCCGGACACCGCAGCCGCGGCCCTCACCCAGCTCACACGCCGCGGCGGCGGCCTGCCCGACCAGCCCTTCTACGCCACCCGGCTCGGAGCGCGGTCCACGGCGTGCAGCCCTCAGCGCGACGGTTGCTCGCGGACGCTGCCGGTCGCCGGCCCCCCGGTAGCCCAGTCACCAGCAGGCATCACTCCAGGACGCCACCTGACATTTGTCAGGTGGAGGACCCGCAGGGTGCTGCCTACGGTGCTGCATGTGTGCGGGACCGGAGACACGAGGCGGCACCCTGACGGATGCGCCGCCTGACTGATCCGGCGCATTATTTTGCATGACATGAGTGCAAATGTCTGACAATGCGGAGCGGGCATTCATCGGTCCGTACCTGCCGATCGGCGAGTTCGGCCCGTACCCCGCACGGCTCTGGCAGCAGTTGGAGGGCGTGTTCCTGGCGGTCCGGCGGGGCAGGAAGAACGGCGACGGCCACTGTGGCGGCGGGCACAGAGTTTGTGGATCCCGCGGGTTACCAGGCCAGGCGCCGCGGATCTCCTCCTCGGACGCGTGGTACAGGATGTGCAGCCGCACCGCACCCCGCTGGAACTCCCGCACCGCCGCCCACCTCCGGCAGTGACGCAACCGGTAGCGGCATCCGATCCTTCGTCCTGCAGTGCCCCCTTGCCGGCCCCTCCGCCTCGCTGACATCGGGTCAGTTTCATACCGGCCTCGCGCAGACAGGGTGGCTCGGCAACACGCCCAGACTTGACACGGAAGCGTCGTACGAGACGCCGTCCACGGGCCGTACGTGGTCCGGAGCACGTGTCCAGATCCGGTACTCGGCAGGCTCCACCGAGTCGTCGGACTGGTGGAGAGACGGTATTTGGGCCCTGCACCATTCCTCCGGCCGGCCCACTTCCGAGACGGGCCGAAGCTGTCGTGTGTGTCTGGTAGCCGCTACGGTACGGGCCGTGCTGACCTGGTCCCGGCAGGCGAAGCCGGCTGGCTGCCACTTGAGACGAACGCACCTGGAGGACCTCCACGCCAGGGCAATAGCCGGCTACTCGGTGCCGGTCGTCGTTACCTGGGAAGGCGTCGGGTGGGTCGGGGGGATGTCCTGGAAGGGGGATACCTTCCGTGTGAGGGCCGGTTCCCTGGCCGAGCCGAAAGCCGAAGTCGGGCCTGACTGATCATTACAGAATGGGTTTGGTTCGGAACCTTGGCAGTCGGGCTGGTGGGCGGCAGAGTTCCGGGGTGACTGATGATCTTGTGTCTGATGACTGACGATCTGTGGGAACGTGTCGCTCCGCTGCTCCTTCCTCGCCGCCGCGGCGTCGGCGGTATCCGGGCCGGCTGCCGGCGGATGACCGTGCGGCTCTGCGCGGGATCGTCTGCGTCTTGCGCACGGGTGTGACCTGGGCGGACGTGCCGACCGAGACGGACGGCTGCAGTGGGGTGACGTGCCGGCGGCGCCTGCGGGACCGGACCGAGGCCGGCGTCCGGCTCCGCCTGCACGAGATCCTCCTCGCGGAAATCCGCAGAGCCGGTCTGCTGGACATGGAGGACGCCGCGATCGACGGCTCGCACGTCCGGGCCCTCAAAGGGGGGTGCCTCTATGTCCTTCGTCAAGCGAGTCGAGGGCTTCTCGGTTCGTAGAAGGTTCCGTCGCGGAGCATGGCGAACAGGACGCTGATGCG
>NZ_JBEXTV010000106.1:0-11381 GCF_040628835.1 Streptomyces sp. NPDC006134
GGCCGGCGCGCGCCCCCCGCCCCCCCGCCCACCCACACGGGCGCGCGGGTTGCGGGACCGTCCGCATCCGGCGCTCCTGGCCCGGTGAGGGTTGTGTTCACGTGCTGGCCGTCCGACGGCGCGAGACTGGGCGCGACAGGACATTCGCGCCGCCGGACGGAGTCTGTGGGCCCCTGGGCGGGGGCGGGTGGCGGGGACCGCGGCGGCTGCGACGGGAACCGGGTCTCCTCCCCTCAGGTCGAAGGAGGAGACGCCGGGCCCTTCACCACCGCACTGGCTCGCAGGCCGCCGCGGTCCTCGTCCTGCCCGCGGTGCACCGGTCGGCCACCCCTCATCCGGGCCGCCGGTGCCGCGGGCCACGCGTACGGGCTCGGCCTCCCCGCCGAGGTCCGTACGCGAGCCGGTGTCAGTCCTCGCGCAGGGCGCGGACCGCCTCCTCCACGCGCTTGCCGTACTCGGGGTCGGCGGCGTGGAAGTGGGCCAGGTTCTTCTCGATCACGTCGTCGCGGGAGACCTGCGACAGGCCGCCGGCGATGTTGGCGACCAGACGCTGCTTCTCCTCCTCCGACATCAGGCGGTACAGCTCGCCGGCCTGGAAGAAGTCGTCGTCCTTGGTGTGCTGCGGGGCCGCGTGGGTACCGGTGTGACCGGAGACGGCGAGCGGCGCCGACAGCGGGCGGCCGGTCTCGACCGGGCCGTCGTAGGAGTTCGGCTCGTAGTTCTTGGCGTACCGGCCCTGGGAGTTGGACGCCATGAAGCCGTCGCGGCCGTAGTTGTTCGCGCCGCCGGGCACGGCCTTGGGGGCGTTGACCGCGAGCTGGGTGTGGTTGACGCCCAGGCGGTAGCGGTGCGCGTCCGCGTAGGCGAACAGGCGGCCCTGGAGCATCTTGTCGGGGGAGGGGCCGATGCCCGGAACGAAGTTGTTCGGGGAGAACGCGGCCTGCTCGACCTCGGCGAAGATGTTGTCCGGGTTGCGGTCCAGCACCAGGCGGCCCACGCGCTTGAGCGGGTAGTCCTTGTGCGGCCACACCTTGGTCAGGTCGAACGGGTTGAAGCGGTAGTCGGCCGCCTCGTCCGCCGGCATGAGCTGGACGTAGAGGGTCCAGGACGGGTGCACACCGCGTTCGATGGCCTGGAGCAGGTCCGTCTGGTGGGAGTTGGGGTCCTTGCCCGCGATCTCCTGGGCCTGCTCGGTGGACAGGCAGCGGATGCCCTGGTTCGTCTTGAAGTGGTACTTGACGAAGAAGGCCTCGCCCTTGCTGTTCGTCCACTGGTAGGTGTGCGAACCGTAGCCGTTCATGTGGCGGTACGACGCCGGGATGCCGCGGTCGCCCATCAGCCACGTCACCTGGTGGGTGGCCTCGGGGGAGTGGGCCCAGAAGTCCCAGACGTTGTCCGGCTCCTGCTTGCCGGTGAACGGGTCGCGCTTCTGCGAGTGGATGAAGTCGGGGAACTTGATCGGGTCCTTGATGAAGAAGACCGGGGTGTTGTTCCCGACCAGGTCGTAGTTGCCTTCCTGGGTGTAGAACTTCACCGCGAAGCCGCGCGGGTCGCGCACGGCGTCGGCGCCGCCGAGGTTGTCGGCCACCGTCGAGAAGCGCACGAAGACCTCGGTACGCTTGCCGACCGTGTTCAGGAAGTCGGCGTGGGTGTAGTCGGTGACGTCGTCGGTCACCTCGAAGTGGCCGTAGGCGCCGGAGCCACGGGCGTGCACCACGCGCTCCGGGATGCGCTCGCGGTTGAAGCGCGCGAGCTTCTCCAGCAGGTGCTGGTCCTGGAGCAGGAGCGGGCCGCCGACGCCGGCGGTGGCGGAGTTCTGGTTGTCGGCGACCGGGGCGCCGGACTCTGTCGTGAGCACGCGCTGCGACATCGTGGACCTTCCGTGCGAGGGGTCAGCGGAAACCTGTTTCCGCTTCGTGGAGCGTAAGTTTGGGCGTTCAGTACGTCAACAGTTTGTTGAATTTGCTTCCGGTCCGGTTCCGGACCGGTGCCGAGCCGGTTCCGGGTGGCGCCGCCGCCTGGGCGCGACAGGACAGGTGTCAGCGGCGGCGCCACCCGGAGATCTGGGGGCGGGGTGCCGTCAGACCTGGGCGCCGGAGAGGCGCTCCACGGCCCGCAGCAGCGCCGAGTGGTCCAGGCCGCCGTCGCCCTGGGCGCGCAGGGAGGCGACGAGCTGGGCGACCACGGCGCCGACCGGCAGGGCGGCACCCACGGTGCGGGCGGCGTCGGTGACGATGCCCATGTCCTTGTGGTGCAGGTCGATGCGGAAGCCCGGCTTGAAGTCGCGGTTGAGGAAGTTGTCCTTCTTCCGCGTCAGCACGGTGGAGCCGGCCAGGCCGCCGTTGAGGACGTCCAGCGCGGCGGCGAGGTCCACACCGGACTTCTCCAGGAAGACCACGGCCTCGGCGCACGCCTGGATGTTGACCGCGACGATGAGCTGGTTGGCGGCCTTCACCGTCTGGCCGGAGCCGTGCGGGCCGCACAGCACAATGGTCTTGCCCAGCGCCTCGAAGATCGGCTTGGCCTCGTCGAAGTCGGCCTGCTCACCGCCGACCATGATGGACAGCACGGCCTCGATCGCGCCGGCCTCACCGCCGGACACCGGGGCGTCCAGCACCCGGATGCCCTTCTCCTTGGCGTTCTTCGCCAGGTCGACCGAGGTCTGCGGGGTGATCGAGGACATGTCGATCAGCAGCGCGCCGGACTTCGCGTTCTCCAGGATGCCGTCCGGGCCGTAGGCGATCGCCTCGACCTGCGGGGACGCGGGCACCATCGTGATGACGACGTCGGCCTCGCGCACCGCCTCGGCGATCGAGCCGGCCGCGGTGCCGCCGGCGGCGGCCAGGCGGTCCAGCTTCTCCTGCTCCAGGGTGTAACCGGTGACCTGGTAGCCCGCCTTGATCAGGTTCTCGGACATGGGGGAGCCCATGATGCCGAGGCCGATCCAGGCGATCTTGGGGAGCGTGCTCATGATGGGTGCCTCTCTAAGTGCTCTTGACGTCCGAGGTGTTCAGCGGGCCGCGCGGGCCTCGCGGGGCAGCCAGTCGAAGGCCTCCGCGCTCGGGCGGTCGCCCGGCTTGTACTCCAGGCCGACCCACCCGTCGTAACCGGCCTTCGCCAGCCGGCCCAGGAGCTCCTCCAGCGGGAGCGAGCCCGTGCCCGGCGCCCCGCGGCCCGGGTTGTCGGCGATCTGCACGTGACCGGTCTTCGCGGTGTACCGCTCGATGACCTGCGGCAGGTCCTCGCCGTTCATGGACAGGTGGTAGAGGTCCATCAGGAACCGCGCGTTGCCCAGGCCGGTCGCCTCGTTGACCTTGTCGACGATCCCGACCGCGGCCGGCGCCGACACCAGCGGGTACAGCGGCGACTCGGGCTTGTTCAGGGCCTCGATCAGCAGGATCGCGCCGATCCGGTCGGCCGCGCGGGCCGCGAGGACCAGGTTCTCCAGCGCGAGCGCGTCCTGCTCGGCCGGGTCCACGCCCTCGACGCGGTTGCCGTACAGCGCGTTGAGCGCCTTGCAGCCCAGCGAGGCGGCGAAATCGGCGGCCACGTCGATGTTGGCGCGGAACCTGTCCGACTCCTCGCCCGGGATCGACAGGGCGCCGCGGTCCGGGCCCGGGAGCTGCCCGGCGTAGAAGTTCAGGCCCGTGAGCTGGACGCCCGCGTCCTCGATCGCCTTCTTCAGGGCGTCGAGCTCGGACCGCTCGGGGACGGGCGCGTCGATCCAGGGCCACCACAGCTCGACCGCGGTGAAGCCGGCCGCGGCGGCGGCCGCGGGGCGCTCCAGGAGCGGGAGTTCCGTGAAGAGGATCGACAGGTTGACGTTGAAGCGCTGGTCTGCGGCGGTGCTCCACTCGAAACCTGGCATCGGGCCGCGCTCCCTTCCGTTGTCGAGTTTCCGTAATACGGAAGTTCGTTTCTGCGTAATGGAAGATTGCCGTCGGATGTCGCGGCTTGTCAAGAGGGGCCCGCGGAAACGGTCACCGCGCGTTAGGTTGGGCGGGTGCGATTGAGAGTGGAGTTCACGACCGAACCCTTCGATCTGGACGAGGCACCACCGCACGCGGTGGTGGCCCGCGAGGTCGTCGAGGCCGCCGAGCTGGAGGCGGTGGACGTGGGTCCGTTCGGCAACACCGCCGAGGGGCGCGCCGACGCGGTGCTCACCGCCGTGGACGCGCTGCTGCGCAAGACCCTGGAGGCGGGCGCCACCCGGATCTCGCTCCAGGTCAACGTGGTCGGGGAGGACGAGCGGTGACCGGTCCCGCGGAGGAGCCGTTCATCGCGGCCGTCAAGCCGCTGGTCGACGCGATCGGCGGCGAGATGCTCCCGCCCGACGAGGCCGGCCAGGACGACGTGGTGCTCTCCTGGGAGGGGAGCGACGTCGTCGCCGTGCGCCTGCCGCAGCTCGCCGACTCCCTGGACCACATCCTGGCCGCCATGGAGCGCAGACAGGGCAGACCGCTGGCCGAACTGGACCGCAGGGCCAAGCAGGAGGTCGTCCGCACCCTGGAGGCGCGCGGCGCCTTCTCGGTGCGGCACGGCGTGGAGACCGTGGCGAGCGCGCTGGGCGTCAGCCGCTTCACCGTCTACAACTACCTCAACCGCGAGAAGGGCACCTGACCGGGGTCCCCCTCCGCCCGAGTCGACCGGCGCGTCCCGGTCCTCGCCGAAAGCCGCCGTTCCGGCCCCGGAACGGCGGCTTTCGGCCTTCTCGCGGCCCCGCGGCGCGACCCCCAACACCGCCCCGACCAGGGGCCGATGCACACCGCGATGGCCTCTCGTATTTGTTACCCCGAATTTTCAACAAACTGTTGACGTCGTGTTTCCGAGGGCGTTAGCTATCGGCACGCCCGTTCAGCACAAGGCCACGGAGGCTCCCGTGACGTCCACTTCCACGCCGCCGGGCCTGGCCCGATTCAACGCTCTCGATCAGGACACGGCCCTCGCCGCGCTCCACGAGGCGTGCTCCTCCACGGCGTGGGCCCGGCGACTGCTCGCCGGCCGCCCCTACGCCACCACCGAGGACCTCTTCGCCGCCAGCGACGCCGCCATGGCCGAGCTGACGGCCGAGGACCTCCGGGAGGCGATGGCCGGCCACCCGCCGATCGGCCGCCCCAAGCCCGGCGACCCCACGTCGGCCCGGGAGCAGAGCGGCATGGCCGGCGCCTCCGACGCGCTCAAGTCGGAGATGCTCGAACTGAACCTGGCCTACCAGGAGAAGTTCGGCCATGTGTTCCTCATCTGCGCCACCGGCCGGACCGGCGAGCAGATGCGGGACGCGGTCAAGGAACGGATCGGCAACTCGCCCGAACAGGAGCGGGAGATCGTCCGCACCGAACTGGGCAAGATCAACCGCATCCGGCTCTCCCGACTCGTCGAAGAGGACGCCCGAGTATGAGCACCAGCACCACCGCCTCCGTGTCCACGCACATCCTGGACACCAGCGTCGGCCGCCCCGCCGAGGGCGTCGCCGTCCGTCTCGCGGCCCGCGCCGGCCGCGACGCGGACTGGCAGGACCTCGGCGGCTCCGCGACCGACGCGGACGGGCGGTGCAAGGACCTCCCGGCCCTGCCGGAAGGCACGACCCACGTACGTCTCGACTTCGCCGTCGAGGCGTATTTCGAGAAGAAGCAAGCCGATGCGCAGCAGGACGCCCCCGCGACTCGGGACAGCGGCACGTTCTTCCCAGAGGTAGCGATCACCTTCGCCGTCAAGCCCGGCGAGCACTACCACGTACCGCTGCTGCTCAACCCGTTCGGCTACTCCGTTTACCGAGGGAGCTAGCTAAATGCCCACGATCCTGGGACAGAACCAGTACGGCAAGGCCGAGAACCGAGTCGTCAAGATCACGCGGGACGGCGCCACCCATCACATCAAGGACCTGAACGTCTCCGTCGCCCTGTCCGGCGACATGGACGAGGTCCACTACTCCGGCTCCAACGCCAACGTCCTGCCGACCGACACCACCAAGAACACGGTGTACGCGTTCGCCAAGGAGTACGGCATCGAGTCCGCCGAGCAGTTCGGCATCCACCTGGCCCGTCACTTCGTCACCTCGCAGGAGCCGATCCACCGGGCGCGCATCCGCATCGAGGAGTACGCCTGGGAGCGGATCGAGACCTCCGACGCCAACAGCAAGTTCATCGGCGCCGACGAGGTCAAGCACTCCTTCGTCCGCAAGGGCCAGGAGACCCGCCTCACCCAGATCACCTTCGACGGTGAGAAGTGGGAGGTGATCTCGGGTCTGAAGGACCTGATCGTGATGAACTCGACCAACTCCGAGTTCTGGGGTTACGTCAAGGACAAGTACACGACGCTCCAGGAGGCGTACGACCGCATCCTGGCCACCCAGGTCTCCGGCCGCTGGCGGTTCAACTGGACCGACGACGAGCAGAAGATGCCCAACTGGGAGAAGTCCTACGAGCAGACCAGGAAGCACATGCTCCAGGCCTTCGCCGAGACGTACTCGCTCTCGCTGCAGCAGACGCTGTACCAGATGGGCTCGCGCATCATCAACAACCGCAGTGAGATCGACGAGGTCCGTTTCTCCCTGCCGAACAAGCACCACTTCCTGGTGGACCTGGAGCCGTTCGGACTGAAGAACGACAACGAGGTCTACTTCGCCGCCGACCGTCCCTACGGCCTGATCGAGGCCACCATCCTGCGGGACGGCTGTGAGGCCCGTATCCCGGTCGACATGACCAACCTCTGACGCGGGACGCGCGCCCCCGGCCCTGGCACCAGGTCCGGGGGCGCGCCACACCGGAGGGAACACCATGGCACAGCCTGCAAAGGGGCCGGCAAAAGCCCCCTGTTCCACCCCGCCGGAGCACATCGAGGACGCCGTCACGTCCGTGCACCCGGTGGACGAGAAGCTCCACCCCTCGCGGCTCGTCCCCGCCGCGCTCCAGCACATCGCCGCGATGTACGCAGGCGTTGTCACTCCTCCGCTCATCATCGGCCAGGCCTGCGGCCTCGACCTCGCGGCCCGCACCCGGCTGATCGCCGCGAGCCTGCTCATCGCGGGCATCGCGACCCTGATCCAGACCATCGGCGTCAAGAGCTTCGCCGGCAACCGGCTGCCCTTCGTCAACGCCGCCTCCTCCGCGGGCATCGCCCCGATCCTCGCCATCGCCGAGACCAACGGCAAGGGCGACCAGCTCCCCGCCATCTACGGCGCGGTGATGGTGGCCGGAGCCTTCTGCCTGGCCATCGGCCCCTTCTTCGGGCGACTGCTCCGCTTCTTCCCGCCCCTGGTCACCGGCGTGGTGATCACGCTCATCGGCGTCACGCTGATGCCGGTGCCCGTCGGCTGGGCCCAGGGCGGCGACAAGAGCGCCCCCGACTTCGGCGCCATGTCGAACCTCGCGCTCGCCGGGTTCACCCTCGTCGTCATCCTGCTGATGCAGCGCTTCGGCAAGGGCTTCCTCAAGCAGGTCGCCCTGCTGTTCGGCCTGCTCGTCGGCACCCTGGCCGCCATCCCGTTCGGCATGGCCGACTTCAGCGCGATCTCCTCCGCCCCGGTCGCGGCGCTGCCCGCGCCCTTCGCCTTCGGCGCGCCCGTCTTCCAGCCCGCGGCCATCCTGTCGCTGTGCATCGTGATGCTGGTCCTGATGACCGAGTCGTCCGCCGGCATGCTCGCCCTGGGCGAGATCTGCGACCGCCGCGCGGACGCCAAGACCATCACCCGCGGCCTGCGCACCGACGGCCTCGCCACCCTGATCGGCCCCGTCTTCGGCGGCTTCCCCACCTCCGCCTTCGCGCAGAACGTCGGCGTCGTCTCGCTGACCCGGGTGCGCAGCCGCTACGTCGTCGCCGTCGCCGGCGCCACCCTGCTGGTCCTCGGCGCCTTCCCGGTCCTCGGCGCGGTCGTCTCCCTGGTCCCCATGCCGGTCCTCGGCGGCGCGGGCATCGTGCTGTTCGGCTCGATCGCCGTCAGCGGCATCCGCACCCTGGCCGAGGCCGGGCTGGACGACAGCTCCAACATCATCCTGGTGGCCGTGGCGCTCGGCGCCGGCATCATCCCGCTGGCCGCGCCGACCTTCTACGCCGAGTTCCCGGCCTGGGCGCAGACCGTGCTCGGCTCCGGCATCAGCGCCGGTGCGATCGTCGCCGTCGCACTCAACCTGTTCTTCCACCATCTCGGCACCCGGAGCCGCACGGCTCCGGCACTCAAATCCTCCTAGGGTCCTGCCGTGCCCTCCCCGTGGGCGGGAACCCGCCCGCCCACGGGCCGCCACTGAGATACAAAGGAAGCAGCATGGCACCATCGGCAGCCCAGCGGGTCGTGATCGAGAACTGCGCGATCGCGACCGTGGACGCGGGCGACACGGAGTACGCCTCGGGGCATCTGGTCCTCGCCGGCAACAGGATCGAGTCCGTCGGCGCGGGCCGGGCACCGGAGGGCCTGGAGAACGTGGTGCGCCGGATCGACGCGACCGGCCACCTGGCCACCCCCGGCCTCGTCAACACCCACCACCACTTCTACCAGTGGATCACGCGGGGCCTGGCCACCGACCACAACCTGTTCGACTGGCTGGTGGCGCTGTACCCGACGTGGGCCCGCATCGACGAACCGATGGTGTACGCGGCGGCCCAGGGATCGCTCGCCATGATGGCCCGCGGCGGCGTCACCACCGCCATGGACCACCACTACGTCTACCCGCAGGGCTCCGGCGACCTGGCCGGCGCGATCATCCGCGCCGCCCGGGAGATGGGCGTCCGCTTCACCCTGGCCCGCGGCTCCATGGACCGCAGCGAGAAGGACGGCGGCCTGCCGCCGGACTTCGCCGTGGAGAGCCTGGAGGGCGCGCTCGCCGGCACCGAGGCCACCGTCGAGGAGCACCACGACGCCTCCTTCGACGCGATGACCCAGGTCGCCGTCGCGCCCTGCTCGCCCTTCTCCGTCTCCACCGAACTGCTCCGGCAGGGCGCCGAACTCGCCCGCCGGCTCGGCGTGCGCCTGCACACCCACGGCTCGGAGACCGTGGAGGAGGAGAAGTTCTGCCACGAGCTGTTCGGCATGGGCCCGACCGACTACTTCGAGTCCACCGGCTGGCTCGGCGAGGACGTGTGGATGGCGCACTGCGTCCACATGAACGACTCCGACATCGCCGCCTTCGCCCGCACGAAGACCGGCGTCGCCCACTGCCCCTCCTCCAACGCGCGCCTGGCGGCCGGCATCGCCCGCGTCCCCGACATGCTCGCCGCCGGCGTGCCGGTCGGCCTCGGCGTCGACGGCACCGCCTCCAACGAGTCCGGCGAACTCCACACCGAGCTGCGCAACGCCCTGCTGATCAACCGCCTCGGCGCCCACCGCGAGGCCGCCCTCAACGCCCGCCAGGCGCTGCGCCTGGGCACCTACGGCGGCGCGCAGGTCCTCGGCCGGGCGGACCAGATCGGCTCCCTGGAGGCGGGCAAGCTCGCCGACCTGGTGCTGTGGAGGATGGACACGCTCGCCCACGCCTCCATCGCCGACCCGGTCACCGCGCTCGTCTTCGGCGCCGCGGCCCCGGTCACCGCCTCCTTCGTGAACGGCCGGCAGATCGTCGAGGACGGCCGGCTGCTCACCGTCGACGAGGACGCCGTCGCCCGCTCCACGCGGAACGAGGCGCAGCGGCTCGCGCGGATCGCCGCGCGCGGCTGAACACCGTACTCCGGTACGGCACTCGAACCCCGGCCGGGAGGGACGGCTCCCGGCCGGCAGCCGTGGACCCGAGCGGGGTCCACGGCGGCCGTCTCCGGGGCGCGCGTGGACGCGCGCGCCCCGGTACGGTTCCCCGTTCTCCCGAACGGCCCGTCCCGGTCCCTCCCCGCACGCCCGGCTCCGCTCGTCGAGCAGGGGGAGGAAACCCCCCATGACCACCCGCACCACCTCCATGACACCCACGTCGACGGAGACGTGTACCCGACCGGAGGAGAGCCGCCGTGGCCGACCACCCCGTAGACGAGAAACTCCCACCCGTGAAGATGGCGACCACGGGCCTGCAGCACGTGGCCGCCATGTACGCGGGAGTCGTCGCCCCACCCCTGATCGTCGGCGCGGCCGTGGGCCTCTCCGGCGTCGAACTGACGTTCCTCACCGGTGCCTGCCTGTTCACCGCGGGCCTCGCCACCCTCCTCCAGACCCTCGGCATCTGGAAGATCGGTGCCCGTCTGCCCTTCGTCAACGGCGTCACCTTCGCCGGTGTCGCCCCCATGACGGCGATCGTCGTCGCCACCGAGGACAAGTCCGACGCCCTGCCGATCATCTTCGGCGCGGTCATCGTCGCCGGCCTCCTCGGCTTCCTCGCCGCCCCCTTCTTCAGCAAGGCGATCCGCTTCTTCCCGCCGGTGGTCACCGGCACCGTCATCACCCTGATCGGCGTCTCCCTGCTGCCCGTCGCCTTCGGCTGGGCCCAGGGCTCCAGCCCCACGGCGGACGACTTCGGCTCGGGGACCAACCTGGGCCTCGCGGCCATCACCCTGGTCATCGTCCTGCTCCTGCGCCGCTTCACCCGCGGCTTCGTCAAGCAGATCGCCGTCCTGCTGGGCCTGGTCGCGGGCACGCTCGTCGCGATCCCCTTCGGCGTCACCGACTTCGGCCCGGTCGCCGACGCGGACATCGTCGGCTTCCCGACCCCGTTCCACTTCGGCGCGCCCCAGTTCCAGATCGCCGCGATCGTCTCCATGTGCGTCGTCATGGTCGTCTCCATGACCGAGTCCACCGCCGACATGCTGGCCCTCGGCGAGATCGTCGAACGCCCGGCCGACGAGAAGACCATCGCCGCCGGCCTGCGTGCCGACACCCTCGGCTCCGCGCTCAGCCCCCTGTTCAACGGCTTCATGTGCAGCGCCTTCGCGCAGAACATCGGCCTGGTGGCGATGACCCGCATCCGCAGCCGGTTCGTCGTCGCCGCCGGCGGCGGCTTCCTGATCCTGATGGGCCTGTGCCCCATCGCCGCCTCGCTCATCGCCGTCGTACCGCGACCGGTGCTCGGCGGCGCGGGCGTCGTCCTCTTCGGCTCGGTCGCGGCCAGCGGCATCCAGACCCTGGTGCGGGCCGGCCTGGACAAGGACAACAACGTCCTGATCGTCGCGGTCTCCCTGGCCGTCGGCATCATCCCGATCACCGCGCCGGAGTTCTACCACTCCTTCCCGGAGACCGCGAAGATCATCCTGGACTCGGGCATCTCCACCGGCTGCGTGGCCGCCGTCCTGCTGAACCTGGTTTTCAACCACATCGGCAAGGGCCGGGACGCGCAGGATGTGACCCACCCGATGGAGGCCGGGGAGGAGATCAAGGGGGTACGGCCGGCGTCGGCCCACTGAGGCCCACTGAGACCCATTGAGCCGACGGCCGAACCGGCGACCGAACCGGCGGCGGGACCGGGGTGTGCCCC
>NZ_JBEXTV010000107.1:0-10861 GCF_040628835.1 Streptomyces sp. NPDC006134
GCCGGTGCCCGACGTCAACGAGTACGACGGCGAGCGCATCGGATACGCGATGGCCACCATCAGGGCGGGCCGGCGGTTCAGCGCCGGTGACCTCGGACGACCGCCGGCCGGGGTCTCCGGCTCTCCCCCGAGGGAGCCGGAGACCCCGGCCGCGTTCCACCCTTCCCCCGGGCCCGCCGCCCGTGGAACCTCGGACCTGTCAGGGTCACCTCTTCCCCGGCGGGGTGTACTCCTTGAGGTAGTGGGCGACGCGGTCGGCGTAGGCGCGGTGCTTCGGAGGAACCCCGCCCGCGTCGTTCACCGTGTCGTACGACGACCGGTAGGCGGCGGCGATCAGGACCCGGCGGTCACCGGGCAGGTCGTCGGCCAGGCGGGGTGCGATCCAGCACAGGTAGCGGCCCATCGCCGGGATGGACTCGGCGGGCGGGAAGGGGGGTTCGGGGACGGTCTCGGCGGGGGTGCCGTCCGCGTGTATCCACCAGCGCAGGACCTTCGGGGTCCAGCGGGCGATGCCGTACTCGTTCCTCGCGGGGTCGGCGAGGTTCGGGTCGAAGTCGCTCTCCACCTTCAGCATGGCGGCGATCAGGGGCGGGGTGACGTCTTCGTCGGCGCAGTCGTGCGCCGTCTCCACGATCAGCAGCCGGTACGCGGCCGGGACGCCCCGGTCGGTGCGCAGTTCGGCCGCGCCGTAGGAGACGGCGGCGACCTGGGCGCCGCGCGCGGACTTCGGGCCGCCGTCGCCGTCGTCGCCGCCCGTCCGGGTGCTGACGCCGTACCCGAGGGCGGCCACGGCCACCGCCGCGCCCACGGCCGCCGCGACGGCGGCGCGGCGGGAGCGGCGCGTCGGCAGCAGCCGGGCCGGCCGGGGCAGCCACGGCAGCCGGGCCGGGCGGCCGGTGCCGGCGGCGGCCTCGACCTGCCGCAGCAGCGCCTCGGTGCCGACGCGGTCGCCGTGCGTCCGGGTCAGGCAGGCCCGTACGATCTCCCGCCACGGGTCCGGCAGTTCGGGCGCCAGGCGCAGCTGGTCGGTGCCCCGGGCGTAGGCCACGGCGGCGTCGCGGCGGGCCGTCGGGGTGCCGCCGGGCAGCGGGAACGAACCGGTGAGCACCAGGTGGGCCAGGACGCCGAAGGCCCACACGTCGGCGGAGGGCCGGATGCGGCGCCCGCGCTCGCCGATCTCCGACCACAGCAGCTCGGGCGGGGTGTAGTCGGGGGTGGAGAAGGCGGGCGTGTAGGCGTGGGTGCCCTCCAGCTCGGCGGCCATGTTGAAGTCGGCCAGCCGCACCGAACCGTCCGCCATCAGCAGTACGTTGGCCGGTTTCAGGTCCCCGTGCACCCAGCCCGCCCGGTGCAGCTGGGCCAGCCCCGCGCAGACCTGCGCGAGCAGCGCGGGCCCGGCCGGCGGGCGGGGCGCGGCGGCCAGCAGCCCGGCCAGGGAGCCGTCCGCCTTCTCCAGGACGAGGACGGTGGCGCCGTCGAGGCGGGGGTCACCGGGGTCGTCGACGGTGAGGGTCTCGTACATCCGGATCAGCCGCGGCTGCTTCAGCCGGCGCAGCAGCCCGACCTCGCGTTCGATCAGTTCGCGCAGGTGGGCCAGTTGGCGGGGCGTTCCGGTGCCGGTCGGCAGGAACTTCAGGGCGGCCGTCCTCGGCAGGTCGTCCGGGCCGCCGGTGCGGCGGGCGGCGTACACGCTGCCGAAGGCACCCGTCGCGATCGGCTCCCGCACCTCCCAGCGGCCCACCCGGTACCCCCGGGGCACCGGCACCGCGTACGGGCCGGTCACCGGACCGTACGCCCGGAGGGTGCCGTCAGCACCACGAGGTCGTCCTCGCGGACCAGGTCGAAGCGGAGGGCGAGGGAGACCAGCGACTCCTTCTTGCCGTTCAGCCGCGGGCCCGGGTCGGCGCTCTCCGGGCCCGGCTTCAGGCGCAGCTTGACCGCCAGGTAGTCGATGTTCCACTGCACCGACGTCCGCGACGCGGCCGGCCAGGTGGGACGCAGCCGCTCCACGACCTGCTCGACGGTGGGCAGCGGCGCGTGCGGGTCGCCGCGCAGGCGCGGCTCGCACAGGGCGGCCAGGACGGCGAAGTAGCGCTTGGTGCGGTCGACGGAGAAGGCGGGGGCGGTGGTCTCGCCGTCGCCGTCACCGCCGCCCTCGGCGCGCAGGTAGTCGTGGCGCGGCGCCCACACCTCGACCGGCAGCAGGTCGCCCGCGGCGGGCAGCACGATCCGCGAGAACTCGAACGGGACCGGCGCGTCCAGGCGCCCCGGGGCGACCTTGATGTGCTCGCCCGCCCCTTCCGGGTTCTCCACCACGTACGTCTGGTGGGCGCAGAGGTTGCTCAGGGTCCAGAAGGTGCCGTGGGCGGTGATCTCACCGGCCCGGCGGGACACCCCGTCGTGGGCGATCAGCAGGCCGTCCGGCTCCACGGACCGCCCGAAGGCGAGCCGTTCGCCGGGTGCCAGCCGGATCTGGGTGCGGTCACGGTCGTCCTCCGTGGTCGGCGGAGGTACCACGATGATGCTGTACAAGGTGCGTCTCCCCGTGCCTGACGGCTACCCCAGTCAGACTAGGGCGACGCGCCGGGGCCGTGTCCCCCTCGTAAGAGTGAGACACGGCCCCGGAAGGTGATTGGCGTGAACCGTGCCGTGACCGGACCGCGGCCCGGACTCGTCCAGGCTCAGTAGCGGGGGCGCTGGAACCAGGCCGCGCCCTTGGAGTTGCCGGCGAAGACGGCGATCAGGATGGCGAGCACCAGGTGGACGATGCCCACGAGGGTGAACGGGTACAGGGCGAGGATCGCGGTGAGGACGCCGAAGACGATGAGGGTCACGCGGACGCCGTTGCCGCCCGAGGTGAACTTCGTCGCCAGAACGGCCGCCCACACGCCCCACGCCAGCGCGAGCACCGCGAAGGCCCACAGCGCGCCGGTCGGGTAATCGGCGAGCGCCTCGAAGGCGGCGTCGTCCTTGGCCTGGTCGATGGCGACGGCGGAGAAGGCGAACAGCAGCACGCCGAGGACCTGGAGGCCGACGATCACCCACAGCATCGCGCGCGCCGCGCTGACGGTGCCGGGCATGGTGGTGGGCGCCATCGCGCCGTAGGGCTGCTGCACGGGGGGCGCCTGCGGGTAGCCGTAGGCGGGGCCGCCCTGGGGCTGCTGCGGGGCGCCGTAACCGGGCTGCTGGCCCTGCGGCGCGCCGTAGGGGTTGTTCGGGTCGCCGAAGCTCATGGCGGACTTTCCTCCGTTGGTGTCACGTGCGGGGACGGCGCGCGGCATGATGCGGAGGAAGGTCTTCGATGTGCGGTTCGTCCCCCCGGTACTGCCCCGCGGCACTGCGTCCGTCAATCGTTCTCGACCCGCGTCGCGCTTGTCCAGCCGCATTCGCCAGGCGTTGTGCAAGTGCAACATCGGTGATCATGGCCGGATACGGCCGGAGCCGTCCCGCGGTGCCCGGAAGGCGGCCGGATTGGAACCGGGGGCGGGTCATCCGGGAGGATGGGGCCATGACCGCCCAGATTCTCGATGGCAAGGCCACCGCAGCCGCGATCAAGTCCGAACTGACCGCCCGCGTGGCGGCGCTGAAGGAAAAGGGCGTCACGCCCGGCCTCGGCACCGTCCTCGTCGGCGACGACCCCGGCAGCCAGAAGTACGTCGCCGGCAAGCACCGCGACTGCGCCCAGGTGGGCATCGCCTCCATCCAGCGCGAACTGCCGGGCACGGCGACGCAGGAGGAGATCGAGGCGGTCGTGCGCGAGCTGAACGAGGACCCGGCCTGCACCGGGTACATCGTCCAGCTCCCGCTGCCCAAGGGCATCGACGAGAACCGCATCCTGGAGCTGATGGACCCGGCCAAGGACGCCGACGGCCTGCACCCGATGAACCTCGGCCGCCTCGTCCTGAACGAGCCGGCCCCGCTGCCCTGCACCCCCAACGGCATCCTCACCCTCCTGCGCCGCTACGGCGTGGAGATCAAGGGCGCCGAGGTCGTGGTCGTCGGCCGCGGCGTCACCATCGGCCGCCCGATGCCGCTGCTGCTGACCCGGCGCAGCGAGAACGCCACCGTGACCCAGTGCCACACCGGCACCCGCGACCTGTCCGCCCACCTCAAGCGCGCCGACATCGTCATCGCCGCCGCCGGCTCGCCCCACCTGATCCGCGCCGAGGACGTCAAGCCGGGCGCCGCCGTCCTCGACGTCGGCGTCTCGCGCAACGCCGAGGGCAAGATCGTCGGTGACGTCCACCCGGACGTGGCCGAGGTGGCCGCCTGGATCTCCCCGAACCCCGGCGGCGTCGGCCCGATGACCCGGGCCCAGCTCCTGGTCAACGTGGTCGAGGCGGCGGAGCGCAGTGTCGGCTGACGAGGGCGCCCGCCGCCCGGAGGAGATCACGGTCACGGACGCGGTCAGCGCGCCCGACGCCGAGGGCAGGCCGCGGCGCGCCACGCGCCGCTTCCCCCTGTTCACCCGGGACACCGCGCGCCCCGAGGGCAGCGGCCGGGCCGCGCCGTCCAACGCCACGGCGGCCCGGCAGTGGCCGATCCTCGCCGTGCTGTTCCTGGTCGGCCTCGGCCTGCTGCTGACCGCCCTGGACGTCTTCCGGTACGGCACGCTGCTGATCGGCGCCGGGCTGCTGACCGGCGCCGTCCTGCGCTGGCTGCTGCCCGGCGTCGGCATGCTCGCCGTACGGTCGCGCTTCACGGACATCGTCACCTACGGCGCCCTGGGCCTGGTCATCGTCCTGCTGGCGATGATGGCCCAGCCCGAGCCCTGGCTGGAGATCCCGTTCCTGAAGGACACGCTGCATTTCACGGTCAGCGGCTGACGCCTTCGCGGTCCGCGGCTGATGCCTTCGCGGTCCGTGGCTGACGCCTTCGCGGTCCGCGGCTGATGCCTTCGCGGTCCGCGGCTGACGTCTTCACGGTCCGTGGCTGACGCCTTCGCGGTCCGCGGCTGACGTCTTCACGGTCATCGGTCGATGCCTTCGCGGTCCGCGCCACGGTGGGGGCCGCCGTGGCGCGGAAGTGACCGTTCCGCCGTGGAGCGGTGAGAGCCGGGACCCGTGTGCCGCGAGTGACGGCTCCTGTGCGTTCCGTGTGCCGATGCATTGACAAGTTCGCGGATATGGGGCGAAGTCGTTCGGGGACGGGACTAGCGTGGTCGACCGGGACGGTCCGGGCCGCCCCCTGCGGCAGCCGGGGGCTCGCACCGCCGGCACAGGGGACCGGTGGGACACTGGGGCACGGCCGGCAGGCATGCGACGGTGCATGCGCCGCCGTCGCGCTCCCGTGCGCCCCCATCCCGGGAACTGAGATCCCGACCGGGCGCATCCCTGTGGGTAGCCAGATCGGGGACTCGGTACAGGACACCACGCACGGGGCACCACGCACACGGGAACCACCAGCACGTCACCGGGGGAAGAGGGGGGAAGCAATGCCTCGTTGGAAGGCCTTGCCGGACGAACTCGATCCGCAGATCAGGGAATTCGCCGGCCAGCTGCGCCGGCTCGTGGACCGCAGCGGTCTGAGCATCGCCGCCGTGGCCGACCGCACCGGCTACAGCAAGACGTCCTGGGAGCGGTATCTCAACGGCCGGCTGCTGGCGCCCAAGGGCGCGATCGTGGCCCTGGCCGAGGTCACCGAGACCAATCCGGTGCACCTGACCACCATGTGGGAGCTGGCCGAGCGCGCCTGGAGCCGCTCCGAGATGCGGCACGACATGACCATGGAGGCCATCCGGATCTCCCAGGCCCGCGCCGCCCTCGGCGAGCTGGCCGCGCCGTCGGCCGGCACCCAGGGGAGCAGGGGCGCCCGCCGGGGCGGCCGTGGCGTCCCGGCCGCGCCCGGGATCGCCGGGCCGGCCGGGGTGGCGCCGACGGTCCCGCCGGTGCCGGCGCAGCCGACGGCCTCCGAGAGCCCGGACGCGCTGGGCGGCAGGCCCCGGGGCGGTGACGTCTCCGGAGCGTCCTCCGGTACGTCCTCGGCGTCTTCCGGCGCTTCCTCCGGGGGCAACTCCTGGGGAGTCGCCGGATACCGGGGCCCGTCACCGGCCGCGGGCCGCGCGGCGGGCGGTGCGCCCGGCGGCGCGGCGGCGGCCGGGGCACCCGGCCGGGGCATACCGGCCGCGGGCGTCACGGGCGCCGCGGGCGCGTACGGCGAGCCGCCGCGGGAGGCCGTCCACCAAGCAGGCCGAGCCGGCCGAGCCGGGGGCAGACGGATGACGACGTTCCTCGCGGGGGTCGTCGGTGTGCTGGTCGTCATCGCCGGCGCCTTCTTCCTGCTGGACGGCGGCGGCAAGGACGACGAGAACGCGCGGACCTCTCCCTCGCCCACCGCGAGCACCGCCCCCGACCTGCCGGCCGGCGTCAAGTGCAGCGGCGACCTGTGCACCGGCAAGGACGCCGAGGTCATGGGGTGCAGCGGCGACCTGGTGACCACCGCCCGGCAGATCACGGTCGGCACGGCCCTCGTCGAGGTCCGCTACAGCAAGACCTGTGGTGCCGCGTGGGGACGCGTCACACAGGCCGGGCAGGGCGACGAGGTCCAGGTGAGCGCGGGAGGGGCCCGGCAGACCGGAGCCGTCACGGAGGCCGGCGACACCATCGCCTACACGCCCATGGTGGCCGTGAAGAAGGCCGGCGACGCCGTGGCGTGCGTGACGCTGGCGTCCGGGCAGAAGGGGTGCACCGACTGAGCCCCTGAGCCATCGGTGCGCTCGGAGGCCACCTCCGGGCACCCGACGGGACGCGACGGCACCCGGCGGGCACCCCCGGCATCCACCCGGCGGGCACCCCTGGCATCCATCCGGCGGGCACCCCCCGGCATCCAACCCGGCGGGCACCTCTCCGGCACCCGGCGGGACGCGACCGCGAAAAAACGGGAAACAACCCTCCGGAAGGAGGCATGCCCGCTCCCTGTGCGGGAACGCGAACGATAACCCCCACGGGAGTCCGGCAACGGTATTCCCCCCGGCGGCCGCCTCGGTCCCTCCTCTCCCGGACCGGCGGCCGCCTCTTCGTGCGTTCTCGCAGGTCGGCGCGGTACCCGCACGGGGGTCTGTGGGGCGGGCCACACCGTCCCGGCCGTGCGGGACCACGGATGCGCGATAGCCTGACCGCTGATCTCTCTTGACGCCAAGAGATCGATCATCCCCCCGGGGCGGGGACGCCCCACCGCCAGCTGTCATACGGAGAACGCCATGACCCGCACTCCCGTGAACGTCACCGTCACCGGCGCGGCCGGCCAGATCGGTTACGCCCTGCTCTTCCGCATCGCCTCCGGCCAGCTGCTCGGCGCGGACGTGCCGGTCAAGCTGCGCCTGCTGGAGATCACCCCGGCGCTGAAGGCCGCCGAGGGCACGGCCATGGAGCTCGACGACTGCGCGTTCCCGCTGCTCCAGGGCATCGAGATCACCGACGACCCGAACGTCGCCTTCGACGGCGCCAACGTCGCCCTCCTCGTCGGCGCCCGCCCGCGTACCAAGGGCATGGAGCGCGGTGACCTGCTGGAGGCCAACGGCGGCATCTTCAAGCCGCAGGGCCAGGCCATCAACGCCCACGCCGCCGACGACATCCGCGTCCTGGTCGTCGGCAACCCGGCCAACACCAACGCGCTCATCGCGCAGGCCGCCGCCCCCGACGTACCGGCGGAGCGCTTCACCGCGATGACCCGCCTGGACCACAACCGCGCGCTGACCCAGCTGTCGAAGAAGACCGGCGTCCCGGTCTCCGAGATCAAGAAGCTGACGATCTGGGGCAACCACTCCGCCACCCAGTACCCGGACATCTTCCACGCCACCGTCGCCGGCAAGAACGCCGCCGAGGTCGTGAACGACGAGAAGTGGCTGGCCGAGGACTTCATCCCGACCGTCGCCAAGCGCGGCGCCGCCATCATCGAGGCCCGCGGCGCCTCGTCGGCCGCCTCCGCCGCCAACGCCGCCATCGACCACATCTACTCCTGGGTCAACGGCACCCCGGAGGGCGACTGGGTCTCCATGGGCATCCCGTCGGACGGCTCCTACGGCGTCCCGGAGGGCCTGATCTCCTCCTTCCCGGTCACCTGCAAGGACGGCAAGTACGAGATCGTCCAGGGCCTGGAGATCAACGAGTTCTCCCGCACCCGCATCGACGCCTCCGTCAAGGAGCTGGAGGAGGAGCGCGAGGCGGTCCGCGGCCTCGGCCTCATCTGACCCGCGGCGTGATCCCGTGATCCCGTGATCCCGTGATCCCCGGGCCGCAGTCGCGGCCCGGGGATCGCCGTCTTTTCGGGCAGCGGCCCGGGCGGTCCCCGGCCGCAGCCGCTGCCCGGACCGGTGCGCCGCGTGGACGTGGTCCCAGTGCGCCGTGGCCGCGTGTCTCGCGGGGCACTCTTGACATTCCGGTTTTGCCGCCTCCCCGGTTCCTCTATGCTGATGGGTCCTCAACTCGCCCGTCACGGCAACACATTCGCGCATCGGGGGAACGGCGTGAGTACCACACAACTGCCGCAGCAGCCGCAGCCCACGGAGGCCGGGACGCCACCGGACCTCCCGCCCGTCGCACCGCACGCCAGCGAGGCCACCCGGCTGCTGTGCGCGGGCACCTACCTGGATTCCGGTTACCGGGACCGCGTCATCGAGGAGCTGTACCTCGACGAACAGCGGTTCGTCGCGCCCTCGCTCGGTTTCGACGCGGCCCGCGTCCTCGCGCACGCGCTGCGGGCCCGGCGGCAGGAGCTGCTGTGGTCCGCCGCGGTGGTCGGCCTGTGGGTGGTCGGCCTGCCGCTGAGCGGCTGGCTGCTCGCCGGTTTCGTGGGGCCGAGCCTGCTGCTCGCCCTCGCGCCCTGGGTCCGGGGACGCGCCGAGCGGCCCGCCCTGTACCGGCGGATCCCCGCCTTCCTGATGCGCTGGTGGGGCCGTCTCACCTTCGCGCTGTACCTGGCCGTCACGGTCGCCGTCGGCTTCGGGGCCGGCTCCGGCGAGGACGAGGACTCCTCGTACGGCACCTACGACTCCTACGGCTACGGCGGCTCCGGGGAGCCGGGGATCACCGACGTGTTCTACCCGGCCGCCGACGAGGTGGCCGGGCTGATCGAGCCGTGGCAGGCGTGGTTCGCCCTCGCGGTGTTCGCGCTGATCGCGCTCTGCTCGGCCGCGCAGCGCAACCAGTTCGCCCGCGCGCTCGCCGCCGAGCTGTCCCCGCAGCGCTTCCCGGACGCCGCGAGCGACCCCGCGGAGCGGGCCGAGGGGCACCGGTTCCGGCGGCTGATGCACCGTATCCGGCTGGAGCAGCACGCGCCGCTGGTCATGTACCACGAGGCCCGTCCGTTCTGCGGCGCGGGAGCGGCGTACGACACCTGGGTGCTCGCCGTCGAGCTCCGGCCGGACGAGGAGAAGCCGCAGCAGCCGCTCAGCAACCGCGCGATCCTGGAGCGGATCCGCCCGCTCCTCGCCCAGTTGCGCGTGCCCGCCGACTACGCCGGGCCCGGCGTCCGGGACCGGCTGCGCCGGCTGGAGATCGACGAGTGCGTGTTCCTCCCCGCCGAAGGGCTGCTCCGCCGCGACCAGGCCCCCTACGACCCGCAGGAGTTCGAGCAGCACCGGGCGCGCGCGGTCGAGGAGGGCGGCGAGAAGCGGCGGCACTTCCTGCGCATCCGCGTCGGTGGCTGGGAGGAGGAACTCGTCGTCACGGTCTTCGTGCGCGTCCACACCCAGGGCCGCATGCTGATGCTGGAGGTCGCCCCGCACGTGCTGACCCCGGTCCGCGCCGACTTCAAGGACGCCGACCGCGCCTCCCACCGGCTCCGCAACAACAACGTGCTGGGCAAGGCGGCGGGGGCCGCGGCCCTGGTGCCGGGTTCCGCGGGCCGCTCCCTGATCACCCTCGGCCGGGGCCTGGTGTACGGGTGGCGGCTGCTGACCGGCGGCCACGCGGGCGCGCTGCCCGACGGGCCCGCCGTCTCCGTGCGGGAGCTGGCCTCGGTCCCGGTCGGGTCCACCTTCCAGGAGATGGACGTGGCCCGCTACCTGCGCGGCATCCAGGACCGCATCGGCAACGGCGTACGCCTGGCGCTGGCCGACGCCGGCTACGAGACCGGCGAGTTCGTGCAGAAGATCGTGAACATCAGTAACGGCGCCGTGCACATCGGCCGGGTCGAGGGCTCCACCTTCGCCGTCGGCGAGCACGCCAGTGCCAGCTCCTCCACCGGCGGCCCCGCGCCGCAGAAGGGATCCTCCAGCGATGGCAAGCGATGAACCCACCGTCAGCTTCGGCGACGTCTCGCACAGCACCTTCGCCGTCGGCAGCCACGCGCGCGCCACGAGCCACCACGGCACCCCGGCACCGCGTGACGAGGCCGCCGAAGAGCTGCTGAAGGCGGTGCGCGAACTGCGCGCCGACCTGTCCCGGGTGCGGGACAGCGACCAGACCGTCCGGCTGGACGAGGCGCTCGCCGAGACAGAGGAGGAGATCACCCGCACCGGAACGGCCGGCGAGGGCCGTCTCCAGCGGCTGCGGGACGTGCTGACCGACGCCCAGACCGTCCTCGCGCTGTTCGCCTCGGCGGGCACCGTGGCCGGACTGCTGGGAATGTGACCTCCGGGGGAGCGCCGCGGCGAGAGGCGCGGGGACAAGTACGGGGAGAAGGGCGGGGACAAGTGCGGGGACAAGTGCGGGGAGAACCGTCGGGAGAGACGGCAGGGGAGAGAGGGACGTGATGAGCGGGGGACAGCGGTACTGGAACGAGGAGACCCAGCGCTGGGAGGACGGGACGGCGGGGGCGGGGGGGGGGGGGGGGCCCCCCCCCGCCCCCCCCCCCCCCCCCCCCCCCCCCCCCCCCCCCCCCCCCCCCCCCCCCCCCCCCACCCCCCCCCCCCCCCCCGCCC
>NZ_JBEXTV010000108.1:0-10297 GCF_040628835.1 Streptomyces sp. NPDC006134
GGTCAGCTCCCGCAGGACGCCCGTCAGCAGGGCGGGCGGCAGGTGCGTCTCCTCGCGCAGCACGCCCCGGATGACGGTGCTCGGCCACGGCGTCGTCGCGTTGACCGTGGCAGGGGCCGGCTCAGCGGCCGGCGCCTCCGTCGGCGTTGGGGCCGGCGTAGTCCTCGCCGTAGGCGCCCTTGGCGGGGCGGCGGCGGCGCATCGGCGGCTCGACGCCGTCGGCGAGGCGGCGGGCGGTGAGCAGGAAGCCGGTGTGGCCGATCATCCGGTGGTCCGGACGGACGGCCAGGCCCTCGATGTGCCAGTTACGGATCATGGTCTCCCAGGCGGTCGGCTCGTTGAAGCAGCCGATCTCGCGGATGGACTCCACGGTCCGCGCGAGCTGGGTGGTGGTCGCGACGTAGCAGCACAGGATGCCGCCGGGCACGAGCGCCTTGGAGACGGCCTCCAGGCACTCCCACGGGGCGAGCATGTCGAGGATGACGCGGTCGACGTCGGTGTCGGACAGGTTGTCCTGGAGGTCGCCGACGGTGAGCTGCCAGGCCGGGTGCGGGCCGCCGAAGTAACGCTCCACGTTGGCCTGGGCGATCTCGGCGAAGTCGGCGCGGCGCTCGTAGGAGTGCAGCATGCCCTGGTCGCCGATGGCGCGCAGCAGGAAGCTGCTGAGCGAGCCGGAGCCGACACCGGCCTCCACGACGCGCGCGCCGGGGAAGATGTCGGCGAAGGCGAGGATCTGCCCCGCGTCCTTCGGGTAGACGACGGCTGCCCCGCGGGGCATGGACAGGACGTAGTCGGGGAGCAGGGGGCGCAGCGCGAGGTAGGCGACGTTCCCGGTGGTGCGGACAACGCTGCCCTCGGGAGCGCCGATCAGTTCGTCGTGGGGGAAGGAACCCTTGTGGGTGTGGAAGTTCTTCCCGGCCTCGAGCGTGAACGTGTAGTGGCGGCCCTTGGGGTCGGTCAGCTGAACCTGGTCCCCGACCTTGAAGGGCCCGCGCCTGCGGGCGGCACCGGTCGGTTCGGACATGTGACCAGCCTACCGGCCTTTGGCGGGGCCGCCGACCACGGGCGTGCTCACGCGGAGGGGCGGGCCATGGCCCTGACGAAGGCGCGCTCGACGTCGGCCGCGGACAGCACGCCGTAGATCGCGCCGGTCTCCTCCACCACCAGGTACTCGGTGGCCGGGGTGGCGCGCAGGACGTCGAGGAGTTCCTCGCCGGCCAGCTCGGCCGAGACGCGCATGCCGTCGGTGAGCTCCTGGGCGAGGCCGCCGACCGCGACCCAGGGGCGGCGGTGCTCGGGTACGCCGACGATGGCGGCCTCGCGGACGATCGACAGGGGGTCGCCCTCGGCGTCGACGACGACCAGGGCACGGGCCCCGGCGGCGTTGGCGCGGCGCAGGGCCTCCGAGAGGGGGGTGTCGCTCTCGACGGGGACGGCGCGGCGGGTGAGGGTGCGGGCGCGCAGTTCGGGCAGGTGCTCGCGCAGGCGGGCCATGCGCAGGCTGTTGCCGGCGCCGGTCCAGATGATCGCGGCGAGGATGGCGGCGAGCAGGGCGTCCATGACGGTGTCCATGCCGACGTTGTCCACGGCGTCGGAGCCGAGCGCGCCGGACTGGGTGAGCAGCGGCAGGCCGATGAGGACGCAGACGGCGAGGGCGCGGCCGACCCACGCGGCGGCGATCGTGCCGCTCATGGGCCTGCCGGTGAGCTTCCAGACGACCGCGCGGAGCATCCGGCCGCCGTCGAGGGGCAGGCCGGGCAGGAGGTTGAAGGCGGCCACGATGAGGTTGGAGATCATCAGGCCGGCGAGCAGGACGCCGGGGACGGTGCCCGGGTCCACCGGTTGCAGGGCGAGGTGGAAGACGCCGGCGAGGGCGAGGGAGAGCAGCGGGCCGACGAAGGCGAGGACGAATTCGCGGCCGGGGGTCTCGGCTTCCTTCTCGATCTCGGAGACGCCGCCGAAGAACTGGAGCTGGATGCGGCGGACCGGCAGCTTGAAGCGCAGGGCGGCGAGGGTGTGGGCGAGCTCGTGGACGAGGACGGAGGCGTAGAAGGCGACCGCGAAGAAGAGGGAGACCAGGTAGCGGGCGGCGCCGAGCTCGGGCAGGACGCGGTCGAGCTGGCCGCCGAAGACCCAGGTGATCAGGACGGCGACGAGGAACCAGCTCGGCGCGACGTACACGGGGACGCCGAAGGGCCGCCCCATCAGCAGCCCGCCGCCGGGCTCCGGGGGGCGCTGCGGCGGGGGCCCGGGCGTGCCTTCGGCGCCGGCGCGCGTGCGGTCGGCGCCGGGGCCGGAAACGGGGCCGGGGTCCGCGGGGCCGGGGCGCTCGCCGCCGGGGGAGGCGGTGCCGGGGCCCCGGTCCGCCGGGTGGGTGCCGGTGTCCGCCGGCGGCTCCTGCCGGGGCGTGCCGGGCGTGCCGTGCCCGGCGTCCTCGGGGAGCCCGTGCCCGGGGACGGCCTCGCCGCGCGCGGCACCGTCCTGGCCGGCTTCCCGTGGCGGCTCCCCGCCGTGCGGGGCGTCGGCGGGCGTCTCGTCCCCGTGCCCGGCGGCACCGTCTCCGGCGGCGGCGCGGGGCGCGTCGCCGCCGGGCCGTCCGGCGGCCGGGGCGGGGCCGGGCGGGGTGGGCTCCGGGTGGGTGGTGCCGTCGTCCGGGGCCGGGCCGGGGCGTGCGGAGTCGGCGGCCGGGACCGTCGGCCCCGCGTGGTGCTCGGCCGGTTCCTCGCTGCCGGACCGCGGCTGCCCGCTCGCGCCGCTCACGTCCACGGTGTCCCCTCGATCGAAGCGTCTCCCGCGCCTGCCGGGCGGGAGGGTCTCGAGTCGATGGTATGCGGCCGTCGCGGCCCGTTCCGCCCCGGCACCCCCCGGGTTCTCCCCCGGCGCGGGCGTCACGGCCGCGGCTGGGCCGTTGTCGGTGGCGGGCCGTAAGGTCTGTGGGCATGGAGACGAGCAGCGAGGGTGCCGTGGGCGCGGCGGGGACCGCCGCCGGTCCCGCCCCGGAGGCGGAGCCGCCCGCGGCGGCCGGGACGGCGGCCACGGAGGCGACGGAGGCGGACGCGGGCGGGGCCGGCGTGGCGGCGGGCGCCGCCGCGGGGCCCGCCGCTCTGCCGCCCGCGACGCTCTCCCCCTCGCGCGCCGGTGACTTCATGCAGTGCCCGTTGCTGTACCGGTTCCGGGTGATCGACCGCCTGCCGGAGAAGCCGAGCGAGGCGGCGACCCGCGGCACCCTGGTGCACGCGGTGCTGGAGCGGCTCTTCGACGCCCCGGCGGCCGAGCGCACGGTGCCGCGCGCGAAGGCGCTGGTCCCCGGCGAGTGGGACCGGCTGCGCGAGAGCAGGCCGGAGGTCGCGGAGCTGTTCGCGGACGATCCGGACGGCGAGCGGCTGGCGCGCTGGCTGGGCGAGGCGGAGCGGCTGGTCGAGCGCTGGTTCGGCCTGGAGGACCCGAGCCGGCTGGAGCCGGCCGAGCGGGAGCTGTTCGTCGAGGCGGAGCTGGACTCCGGGCTGCGGCTGCGCGGCATCATCGACCGGGTCGACGTGGCGCCCACGGGCGAGGTGCGGATCGTCGACTACAAGACGGGCAAGGCGCCCCGGCCCGAGTACGCCGAGGGCGCGCTGTTCCAGATGAAGTTCTACGCCCTGGTGGTGTGGCGGCTGAAGAAGGTCGTCCCCCGGCGGCTGCAGCTGGTCTATCTGGGCAGCGGTGACGTGCTGACGTACGACCCGGTCCCCGCCGACCTGGAGCGGGTCGAGCGCAAGCTGCTGGCGCTGTGGGACGCGATCCGGGTGGCGACCGAGACGGGCGACTGGCGGCCGCGGCCCACCAGGCTCTGCGGCTGGTGCGACCACCGGGCGCACTGCCCGGAGTTCGGCGGCACTCCCCCGCCGTACCCGCTGCCCGTGCGCGCCTCCGCCGCCGGTGCGGACGGCTGAGAGCCCCGGACAGGACGGGAGTCCGGCGGGACCGGCCGGGCGCCCCGGAGGGGAACCGGGTCGGACGCTCAGGGCAGAATGGGGCCGGACTAGCGAAGGAGACTTACGTGGCCATCCGCGTCCTACTGGTCGACGACCAGCCGCTGCTGCGTACGGGCTTCCGGATGATCCTGGAGGCGGAGCAGGACATCGCGGTCGTCGGCGAGGCCGGAGACGGCCTCCAGGCCCTCGATCAGGTGCGGGCCCTGCAGCCCGATGTGGTGCTGATGGACATCCGCATGCCGCGGATGGACGGCGTGGAGGCGACCCGGCAGATCACCGGCCCCGAGCGGGACGGCCCGGCGAAGGTGCTGGTGCTGACCACCTTCGACCTCGACGAGTACGTGGTGGAGGCGCTGCGCGCCGGGGCCAGCGGCTTCCTGCTGAAGGACGCCCCGGCCGTGGAGCTGGTGCAGGCGATCCGTGTGGTGGCCGCCGGTGAGGCGATGCTCGCGCCGAGCATCACGAGGCGGCTGCTCGACAAGTACGCCACGCATCTGCCCTCGGGGGACGAGCCGGTGCCGGACACCCTGCACACGCTCACCGACCGTGAGGTGGAGGTGCTGAAGCTGGTGGCGCGCGGCCTGTCCAACGCCGAGATCGCCGCCGACCTGTTCGTCAGCGAGACCACCGTCAAGACGCACGTGGGGCACGTGCTGACCAAGCTGGGGCTGCGCGACCGGGTGCAGGCCGCGGTGTACGCGTACGAGAGCGGGCTGGTGCGCCCCGGCGCGCAGTAGGGCCCGCACGCCCCGTACGACGGCGAAGGGCGCCCCTGACCGGCAGGGGCGCCCTTCGCCGTCGTACGGCCGCTCTCCGGTTCCCGCCGGGTCAGTCCTTGTCGAGCTCCAGCTCCCAGAACCGGAACACGGTGGAGGCGTCGAGGCAGTACTCCAGGCCGTAGACGTGGTCGTGGGCGACCGCGTACTGCTTGGCCTGCCAGACCGGGAGGACGGGGACGTCCTCGGCGACGATGTCCTGCAGCCGGCCGAACTCCTTCTCGGTCGCGGAGCGGTCGCTCTCGGCGGCGGTGTGCGGCAGGAGGGTGCGGGTGATCGTGTCGTTGGTGTACTTGTTGCCCAGCACGTTGTCCTTGCCGAAGAAGGGGGCCGTGAAGTTGTCGGGGTCCGGGTAGTCGGGGACCCAGCCCTTCACGTACACGCCGTACTTGCCCGCGGCGATGTCCTTCTCGTACTGCTCGAAGGGCACGGACTTCATCTCGGCGTCGAACAGCCCGCTCGCGTTGAGCTGGCCGGCGATCGCCTGGAGCTCCTGGTCGGTGGCCGGGCCGTAGCGGGACGGGGTCGACCAGAGGGTCAGCTTGACCTTGCCGGTGATGCCGTCGGCGCGCAGGGCGGCGGCGGCCTTCTCCTTGGAGGGGCGGGCGCCGTAGGTGTCGAAGAAGGCCGTGTTGTGGCCGGCGATACCGGCCGGGATGATCGAGTACAGCGGGGTGGCCGTGTCCTGGTAGACGTCCCGGATGAGGGCGTCGCGGTCCAGCAGGTGGGCGATGGCCTTGCGGACGCCGGGCTTGCCGGCCACCGGGTCGTCCATGTTGAAGACCAGGTGCTGCACCTCGGCGCTGCTGCCCTCGACGACCTCGACGCCGGAGCCGTCGTCGGCCTTCTCGATGTCGGCGATGTCGGTCGCCGTCAGGCCCCGGTAGGCGACGTCGACCTCGCCGTCCATGAGGGACTGCTTCAGCTTGCCCTGGTCGCCCTGGAAGAACTTGAGCGTCACGCCCGCGTTCCGGACCTCGGCGCTGCCCTGGTAGTGCTTGTTGACCGAGAAGACGGCCTCGTCCTCACCGAACGAGTCCAGCTGGTAGGGCCCGGAGCCGACCGCCTTGCCGTCCTTGCGCAGCGCGTCGGCGTCGTACTGCCGGTGGTCGACGATGGAGCCGGCACCGGAGGCGATCTTGCTGGGGAAGGTGGCGTCCGACGTGTTGAGGTGGAAGACGACGGTCTTGGCGTCCGGCGTCTCGACCTTGTCCAGCGTGGTGAACATGACGGCGGGACCGGCGGCGTCGTTGATCTTCAGCATGCGGTCGAAGGAGAACTTCACGTCCTTCGAGGTGAGCGGGTCGCCGTTGCTGAACTTCAGTCCGTCCTTCAGCGTGCACCGGTAGACCTGGGCCTGCGTGTCCGTGAAGCCGCACGCCTCGGCGGCCTCCGGCTCCGGCTGCGTGCCGCCCTTGGGGAAGCTCAGCAGCGACTGGAAGACGTTGTTGAACAGCAGCCAGGAGCCGGGGTCGTAGCCGGAGGCGGGGTCGGTGGCCAGGACGTCGTCGGACATGCCGACGACGACCGGGTTGCCCTCGGCGGCGGAATCGCCGTTCTCCGTACCGCAGCCGGTCAGCAGGCCGGTGGCGAGCCCCGCCGCGAGCGGCAGGACCGGCCAGTGGTTGCGCAGGTTCACGTGCTGTGCCTTGTCGTCAGTGAGTCGGGTCGCCGGGGCCGCCGTCGACGGCCCCGGCGGCGGGAAGGCGTCAGCCGCTCACTCCGCGGCCGAGCTCCCACAGCTGGAGGGTGGAGGAGGAGTTCAGGGCGTACGCGGTGCCCGTGATGTCGTCCCGCGCCGCGACGTACTGCTTGCCCTGCCACAGCGGCAGCACCGGTACGTGGTCGGCGACGATGTCCTGGATCTTCGTCACGCTCTCCGCGGCGGACAGCCGGTCGGCCTCGCGCCGGGACTCCGGGATGAGGGTGTCGCGGATCTCGCTGTTGGTGTAGGGGGAGTTGAGGAAGTTGTCCTCGTCGAAGAAGGGGGCGAGGAAGTTGTCGGCGTCGGGGAAGTCCGGGAACCAGCCGAGGCCGTAGACCTCGTACTCGCCCTTCAGCTGGGCCGGGCGGAAGGTGTCCCAGGGAACGCCCTCGACGGTGACGTCGAACAGGCCGCTGTCGTTCAGCTGCCTCTTCAGTTCCTCGAACTCCAGCCCGGTGGCCGAGCCGTAGTGGTCGGTGGTGTAGGACAACGTCAGCTTCACCGGGGTGGTGATGCCGGCCTTGGACAGCAGGGACTTGGCCTTGTCCACGCTCGGGTCGCCGTACGTGTTGAAGAACGAGTTGGAGTGGCCGGTGATGGTGGCCGGCACCAGCGAGTACAGCGGCTCGGCCTGGGAGCCGTACACCTTGGAGACGAGTTCGCTGCGGTTGACGATCTGGGCCATGGCCTGGCGGACGGCCTTCTCCTTGACCTCCGGCGCGTTCGTGTTGAAGGCCAGGTAGCGGATCTCCAGACCGGGCATCTCCACGAGGTCGACGGTGTCGTCGGAGGCGTTGGAGAGTTCCTTGACCTGCTCCGGCGTCATCGCACGCGTCATCAGGTCGATGTCGCCCCGGCTCAGGGCGGCGCCCATGGCGTCGGCGTCCTCGAACGACACCAGCTCGACCTTGTCGTTGTTCACCGTCAACGACCCCTTGTAGCCGGGGTTCTTGGTGAACACGGCCTTCACGAGTTCGTCGCCCTGCACCTCGGCCTGGAGGGTGTACGGGCCCGAGCCGTCCACCTCGAAGCCGTCGCGGAACTTGTCCTTGGCGTAGTCGTCGGGATTGACGATGCCCGCCACCGGGGTGGACAGCTTGAACGGGAAGGTGGCGTCGGCGGTCTTGAGGTGGAAGACGATCTCGCGGTCGCCCTGCGTCTCGACGGTGTCGATGGTGGACAGCAGGGCGGCCACGCCGTTGTCGGCCTTGAGGGAGCGCGCGCGGTCGATCGAGTACTTCACGTCGGCCGCGGTGACGGGGTCGCCGTTCGCGAACTTCAGGCCGTCGCGCAGGGTGCACGCGTAGCGCTCGTTGCCGGTGTCGGTGAAGCCGCACTTCTCGGCGGCCTCGGGCACCGGCTCGCCCTCACCGCGCGGCTGGACCATCAGGGTCTGCACGGTCTGGCGCAGGATGTTCCAGCTGCCGACCTCGTAGGCGTAGGCCGGGTCGAGGGGCGCGGGGGCAGCCTTCGAGGCGGTGAACCGGTCCGTGGTGCCGACGACAATCGCGTCGCCGCCGTCGCCGCCGTCCGATCCGCCGCACGCGGCGAGCACCGGGGCGAGCAGACCGATGACGGCCGGCAGCACCAAAGTCTTGCGGTTCATGCTCGGGTTACTCCAGGACTGTCGGGTCCGTGTATCCGGCATGCAGGGGTGGCGCAGCGGATCACGGGGTGGGGGCGATGTTCTCGCGATGAGATTAGTCCGCGCCCGCAGGGCGGTTCGCGAGCACCGAAGTTGAGGCCCCATCACGCAGCGAAACCGGGCGCGGACAGACCGAAAACCCGACGAGGGAAGGATTGGTACAGCGTCCCACCAATCGGGACACATGGGCATGCCGACAGCCCTCGGTGGGCGCCCCCCAGCACACGCACCCCTCCCTGTCGACCCCCTTGTGCGTGGCGAACGTCACAACATGGCCCGGTGGGCGGCCGCTGGAGTGCGCACGTCCGGCGGTGGGGAATTCCCTTTTTCGGCTGCTGCGCCGCCCCGCGTACGGGTATCCCGGAATTCCCGCCCTATCGCCTTTGCACGCTGGGTGAACGCCTAGCGCATTTCCGTCATCAGGCCGCGCAGAAAGGCCAGGTCGACCTCTTCGAGCGAGGTCACGACCGTGCGCCGGGGAGCCGGGGCGAGGGGGGCGACGGACGGCACGGCCACCACCTGGCAGCCCGCGGCTTCGGCTGCGGCGACCCCGGTGGCGGTGTCCTCGACGACCGCGCAGCGGGCCGGGTCGACGCCGAGTCCGGCGGCGGCGGTCAGGTAGGGGTCGGGGTGGGGCTTGGTGCGCGGCACCTCGTCGCCGGCGACGGACAGCGCGAAGTGGTGCGGGCCCAGGGCCTTCAGCACCCGGTCGATGATGCGCCGGTGCGAGGCGGACACCAGCGCGGTGGGGATCTCGTGCTCGTACAGCTCCGCCAGCAGCCGGGCGGCTCCCGGCATCAGCGGCAGGTCCCGCTCGATGCGTTCCTCGAAGCCCTCGTTGAGCAGCACCGTGAGTTCGGCGAGGGGGATGTCGGCGCCGGTGGCCTCGATCAGGAACCCCGCGCTGCGGCTCATGGGGCCGCCGACCACGACATGGCGCCAGGTCTCGTCGAGCGTGTGCCCGAGGGAGGCGAAGACCTCGACCTCGACGTCCCACCAGAAGCCCTCGGTGTCCACGAGGGTGCCGTCCATGTCGAGGAGCACCGCCTGCAGGGCGGAGCCGTCGGCCGCCGGGGCCTTCCCCGCCCGAGCGGTGCCGAGGGTCTGGGGAAGGGTTCCGCGCGCGGGGACCGTACTGGTCATCCACGTACCTCCTTGAGGGACGATCAGGCCGGCTCCCGGGAGGGAACCGGCCTGCGGTGGACCGACCAGTGTACGACGTGTGCGGACGGAACGCCCGGTGTGACCCGTGTGCCCCAGGGCACACGGGTCACGCCGGGCCGGGACGGCCCGCGCCCCGGGCGCCTCAGCGGGCGTTGAAGTACTTCGCCTCCGGGTGGTGGATCACGATGGCGTCGGTGGACTGCTCGGGGTGGAGCTGGAACTCCTCCGACAGGTGCACGCCGATGCGCTCGGGCTGGAGCAGGTCGGCGATCTTGGCGCGGTCCTCCAGGTCGGGGCAGGCGCCGTAGCCGAGGGAGAAGCGGGCACCGCGGTACTTCAGTTCGAACATGCCTTGCATCTCCTGCGGGTCCTCGCCGGCGAAGCCGAGTTCGGCGCGCACGCGCGCGTGCCAGTACTCGGCGAGCGCCTCGGCCAGCTGCACGGACAGGCCGTGCAGTTCGAGGTAGTCGCGGTAGGCGTTGGCCTCGAACAGGCGGGCGGTCTCCTCGCCGATGCGGGAGCCGACGGTGACGACCTGGAGGCCGACGACATCCCGCTCGCCGGACTCCTCCGGGCGGAAGAAGTCGGCCAGGCACAGGTGCCGGCCGCGGCGCTGGCGGGGGAAGGTGAAGCGGGTGCGCTCGTTGCCGTCCTCGTCCAGGATGATCAGGTCGTCGTCCTTGGAGACGCACGGGAAGTAGCCGTAGACGACGGCCGCCTCCAGCAGGTTCTCCGTCTGGAGCTTCTCCAGCAGGCCGCGCAGCCGGGGCCGGCCCTCGGTCTCGACCAGCTCCTCGTACGTCGGCCCCTCGCCGGTGCGGGCCTGCTTCAGGCCCCACTGGCCCTTGAACAGGGCGCCCTCGTCGAGCCAGCTCGCGTACTCCTTGAGCTGGATGCCCTTGACGACCCGGGTGCCCCAGAACGGGGGCTCGGGGACCGGGTTGTCGGTGGCGACGTCGGAGCGGACGTGCCCGGTCTCGGGCCGTTCCTCGGCCACCGTCGTGGCCGCCGCCCTGACCCGGCGCTGCTTCAG
>NZ_JBEXTV010000109.1:0-9940 GCF_040628835.1 Streptomyces sp. NPDC006134
CGGAGGGGAGGTAGAGGGAGGCGACCGTCACACCGGGCAGGTCGGCCTCGACGTACCGGCCGCTCGCGTCGAACTCGGACGAGCCGAAGCCGACCGCATCCACACGAACGGGATCGACACGGCGCAGACCGAAGGGCTGCCGGGGACGGCGGCGTCC
The DNA here is from genome assembly GCF_040628835.1 of Streptomyces sp. NPDC006134. Classification (NCBI taxonomy): domain Bacteria; kingdom Bacillati; phylum Actinomycetota; class Actinomycetes; order Kitasatosporales; family Streptomycetaceae; genus Streptomyces; species Streptomyces sp. NPDC006134. Next base: position 158 of record NZ_JBEXTV010000109.1, read on the forward strand.
CCGGCAGCCCTTCGGGCGAGGCGCGGATCAGCGGGTGCCCGCCCCCGCCGGCACCCGGGCGGTCAGCCGCACCGGCAGGCTGCGGTGGCCGTTCATGATGAACGTCGGCAGCGGCTGCAACTCCTCCCGTCCGACGGCCAGTTCGATGTCCGGGAAGCGCGCGAAGAGCCGGGACAGGCCGGTGGTCGCCACCAGACGTGCGATGCCCGCGCCCAGGCAGTAGTGCGGGCCGAACCCGAACGACAGGTGGGACTTGTCGGAGCGGGTCAGGTCGAAGGTCTCGGGGGCATCGGCGTGGAGCTCGGGGTCACGGCCCACGGCGGCGTAGTTGACCAGGATCGGATCGCCCTTCGGGATGGTCACCCCGTCCAGCTCGATGTCCTCCGCCGCGTACCGCAGCGGCAGCTGCGCCAGAGGCGACTCCACACGCAGCGTTTCGTCGATCACGTCGTCCCAGGTGGCGCGCCCGGAGAGGACCAGTTCCAGCTGGCTGCGGTCGCTCAGCAGCGCGGTGATGGCGTTGTCGAAGAAGTTGATCGTGGTCTCCGAGCCGGCGCCGAGAATGGCGAAGATCGTGTCGGTGAGCTCGTCCTCCGACAGCCGCGAGCCGTCCTCGTCCCGGGCGGCCACCAGGTCGCTGGTGATGTCCTCGCCCGGCTCGCGCCGCTTGTCGGCGATCAGGTCGGCCATCGCACCCCGCCAGCCCGCCAGCACGGCCTGGGCCTGCTCGGGGGTGAGGGTGGTGTCCACCATCGCGTCGATGACCTTCGCGGTCTTCGCGCGCGCCTCTTCCGGCATGCCGATCAGATCGGCCACCAGACGGGCCGGCAGCGGATAGGCGAACCGCTCGCGCAGATCCACCGTCTCGCCCGGCCCCACCTGCTCCAGGGCGTCCAGCAGCTGGTCGGTCAGCTCCTCGACGCGGGGCCGGAACGCCTCGGTGCGGCGCGGGGTGAACGCCTTGCCGACCAGCCTGCGCAGCCGTACGTGGTTCTTGCCGTAGGCCGTGACCATGTTGTCCATCGCGACCCAGCTGATCAGCTCCCAGTCCGGCGGCACCTCCCCGTTGACGAAGGCCGGCCAGTGGGTGCGGGCGCTCTTGGTGACGCGGGGGTCGCCGAGCACCTGCCTGATCACCGCGTGGCCGTTCAGCGACCAGGCGAGCACGCCGCCCGGCAGTTCCACCCGGGTCGCCGGGCCCCTGGCCCGCAGAGCGGCGGCCTCGGCGTGGATGTCACGGCCGGTGGTGTCGAGGGTGAAGGGGCAGCCTTGTTCCATGAGTCCGTCCTGATCCGTCTGGTGGGAGGGCGTCGGAGTCGTCGGGGTCCGCGGCGTCCAGGGGCGCAGTGCGGCGGCGCTCATCGGCGGGCCGCGCCGAAGTGCGCCTGGGCAAGCTCGCGGTTGGCCAGCGAGGAGAGGAAGACGCCGTACCCGGCGTGGCTGTGCAGGGTGGACAGGTCGCGCCAGACCCGCTCGACGCGCTCGCCCGCCCGCACCGAGCTGGAGCCGGCCGTCGGGAAGAGCTGCCCCTCCACCGCGCGCCAGGCCAGCCGCACGGCCTCCCTGCCGATGGTGGCCAGCCGCAGCTCCTCCTCGCGGGTGAAGGCCGCCGCCTCCTTGCGGCACAGGTCCTGCCACTGCTGCGTGGCGTGCAGCACCGCCGCCTCGGCGGCGGCGATCATTCCCGTCGCCTCGCCGTAGCGGAACTGGAAATCGGGGTCCTCGGTACGCGGGACGATGGGGAAGAACGTCGTCGTACGGCTGCGCATCAGCTCCTCGTACGCGTCCAGGGCGCCCTTGGCCATGCCGACGGCGAGGACGCCGAGTTCCAGCAGCATGAAGCTGAGCGGACCGCCGCCGTACTCGGGGCCGTGCAGGCTGCGGCCCGGGGTCTGCTCGGTGACCGGCAGCTGGCTCAGGTGACCGGGCAGGGTGAAGCGTGCGGGAATGCGGCCGCCGTCGATGCGGATGCTGTGCGATCCGCTGCCCTTGAGGCCGAGCTGGGCACCCCAGTCGTCCAGGCGCTCGAAGCGGTCGCGGGGGGCGATGAACAGCATCGGCGCCGGCGGCTGGTCCGCGCCCTGCGGGACCAGGGTGTGCCCGATGAAGTGGGTCGCGTACGGGGCGCCGGAGCAGTAGCCCCACGTGCCGTCGACCACCCAGCCGCCCTCGCCGTCGGGACGGGCCGAACCGGCCGGGGCGACCGTCGCCGGGCAGATGAAGTCGCCGCCGGCGAACAGCTCGGCCTGGGCGGCCTCGTCGAACAGCGTGCCCACCACCAGCGCGTGCGCCGCGCCGAACAGGTACATCCAGCCGGTCGACGGGCAGCCCCGGGCCAGCGCCATGGAGACCTTGACGAACGTCTCGGGCCCGAACTCGTAGCCGCCGTAGCGGCGCGGCACGAGGATGCGGTAGAAGCCGGCGCGGGAGAACGCCTCGTGGGTGTCCTCGGCGTAGTAGCCGCGCCGCTCGGTCTCGGCCTGCCGCTCGACCAGGGTGGCGGCCAGAGCCTCGGCGCGGGCGACGATCTCGTCGGGGGTGAGGCCGGGCTCCGGCGGAGCCACGGGGGCGGAAGGGGCCAGGGTCGTCATCGTCGATCGCATCCTCTTGCGTCGAAGGGCTCGCCGAAGGGTTCGTCGAACGGCTCGTCGAAGGACTCGGCTGCCGGCGGGTCAGGTCAGCGGGGTTCCGGGCGCGTCGGCCAGCGTGCGCAGCAGGTCACGGAAGCGGGCCACCAGCTCCACGGCCGTGGACTCGTCGAAGCGGTGGTGATCGAACTTCAGGCTGCCCGCGAGCCGCCCGTCCGGCAGCACGTCCATCGCCCACAGCCCGCCGTCCGGGATGGCCGAACTCTCCTTCTGCGACAGGGTCCTGGCCCGGATCGCGGTGAGCCGCAGCCCGCCCGGCCGGCTGTCCTCCACGGCGAAGGCCGTCTGCAGCACCTCGAAGGCGACGACGGCGAGGAACCCGTCGGCGAAGGGGGCGAGCAGCGCGGGGCTGTCCTCGGCGATCCGGGCGAAGGGGATCTCGTGCTGGTAGGCGCCCACGCAGGCGGTGCGCGCCCGCTCCAGGACATCGCCCAGGGTGGCGCAGCCGGTGGTGTCGATCCGGAGGGGCACGAAGTTGAAGAACGGGCCGACCGCGTCCATGAACCGCTCCTCGTAGCGGCCGGAGGAGAAGGTCGGGAAGACCACGTCGGTGGTACCGGTGCGCTCGCGCAGCAGCACGCTGTAGGCGGCGGCCATCAGCATGAACGGGGTGCAGCGCCGCTTCCGGGCCGCTGCCAGGACGGCCGACGACAGCGGCGCGTCGAACACGAACCGGTGCACGCCGTAGGCGCTCGGCAGGTTCTCCTCGCGCGGACGGTCGGAGGCGATCCCGGTGATCTGCGCTCCCGCCAGCCGCTCGCGCCAGTAGGCCCGCGCGTCGTCCATGCGGGGGTGGCCGGCGGTCTCCTGCTGCCAGCGGGCGAACTCCCGGTACTGCACGGGCGCGGCCGTCTCGGCGGGCCCGCCCGCCACCCGGGCGGCGTAGGCGTCGGCGAGGTCCCGCATGATCACCTGGAGCGACCAGGCGTCGGTGGAGGTGTGGTGGGTGGCCAGCACCAGCACCGCGTCCTCGGCGTCGAAACGGCCCACGGCGGCCCGCAGGTGCGGCAGCTCGCGCACGTCGAAGGGACGGGCGTCCTGCTCGTTCAGGAACTCCTCGGCCCGCACGTCACGCGTCCGGTCCGTGCCGGCCCCCAGCTCGTGCACCTCCAGCAGGACCGGCGAGGGCGGCTCGATCACCTGGTGACCGCCCTCGGCGTCGCCGCGCACCGAGGTGCGCAGCACCTCGTGGCGCACCACGACGTCATCGAGGGCCTGCTGCAGGGCGGCGAGGTCGATCGCGCCGGTGACCCGCCAGCCGCACACCAGGGTGTGGCGGTGGCCGAACGCGCCGTCCGTCTCGCCCTTGTCGAAGGCGCGCAGGAACTCCTGGTTGTACGACAGGGGGATGCGCTGCGCGGTCCGGTCCGCCTCTCGCGGCGCGGCGGTGATGCTCACAGTGATCCAGTCCTCTCCGGGTGGGTGGGGCAGCGCCCGCGCGGACGCGGCCGCGGGTTCAGGCGGCACGCGCCGCGGGTGCGGGGTGCGGGCACACCGGGGCTTGATCGATGAAGACCAGGCACCGGGCACGGGCGGCCGGGCCGTAGGCGACCGGCCAGCCGACGGGGGCGTCCAGGTCGGCGGGCCACAGCGAGTGCCGGCCCAGGGGATTGACCAGGACGACGAACAGGCGCGGGGCGGACGGCCGGACCGTCATCGCGCCGCTCCCGCCGGTTCGGCCTCGTCCAGTTCGCTCAGCCGGCGGTCCAGTTCGGCGGCCGTCGGGTGGTTCAGCACGTCACCGACCGAGATCTCGTAGCCGAGTTCCGCCTCGATGCGGGAGGCCAGGCGCACGGCCTGCAGCGACTCGCCGCCCAGCGCGAAGAAGCTGTCGTCGGGCCCCACGGCGGGGATGCCGAGCACCCGGGAGAACAGTGCGCACAGGGCGTCCTGCCGTGCGTCGCGGGCCGGGGCGCCGCCCGTGCCCCGCCGCTCGGCGGGCGCGGGCAGCGCCGCACGGTCCAGCTTCCCGTTGGCCGTCAGGGGCAGCGCGGCCAGCTCGACGAAGACGGCGGGCACCATGTAGTCGGGCAGTGCTCCCGCGACGGCCGCCCGCAGGGCCGCCGTGTCCAGTCCCGCGGCCTTCGGCACGACGTAGGCCACCAGGCGCCGCTCGCCGCCGTCCTGCTCCTGCGCGACCACGGCGGCGTGGGCCACGCCCGGCTGCGCCGCGAGCACGTGCTCCACCTCGGCCGGCTCCACCCGGAAACCGCGGATCTTGACCAGGTCGCCGACGCGTCCGGCGAACTCCAGCCCCCGCGGTCCGCGGCGCATGAGGTCGCCGGTGCGGTACATCCGGGACCCGGGCGCCTGCGGATCCTCGACGAAGCGCTCGGCCGTCAGGTCCGGCCGCCCGTAGTAGCCGCGGGCCAGCCGGTCGCCCGCGATGTACAGCTCGCCCACCTCGCCGTCCGCGACCGGCCGCAGATCCTCGTCGAGCAGCCGTGCGTCGACGGTGTCCATCGGACGGCCGACGGGAACCGCCCCCGTCGGCTCGTAGGGGGCGGTGAGCGTGGCGTACGCGGCGAAGGAGGACACCTCGGTGGAGCCGTACATGGCGCGGACGACGAGCTGCGGGCAGGCGTCCAGAACGCGCCGCACGGCCGTGGGGGAGACGACGTCGCCGCCGGTGAGGACCTCGCGCACCGTGGCGAAGCTGTCGGGGGCCTCCTCGGCGAACAGCCGGAACAGACCTGCGGTGACGTGCACCGCGGTGATGCCGTGCCGCCGCAGCAGTCGGCGCACGGTGCGCACGTCCAGGTCGCCGGGGGGCGGCAGCACGAGCCGCCCGCCGCGCAGCAGGGGGACCCACAGTTCGTACGTGGAAACGCCGAAGGCGTACGGTGCCAGGGCCAGGACGCGGCGGTGTGCCTGCCCGTCCCAGCAGGAGTCCCCGGCCAGGCCGAGCACGCCGCGGTGGGTCACCGCGACGCCCTTCGGCTCTCCGGTGGAGCCCGAGGTGTGGATGACGTACGCGAGCGCGTCCGGGTCCGTCGCCACCCCCGGGTCGGTGGCGGGCGCCTCGGCCGTTTCCCGGTCGGTGGCGGGAAGGACGGTCAGCCGGGTGCGGGGCAGCCCGCGCTCCTGGTTCGCCCGGTCCGTGAGCAGCACCGGAGAGCCGGCCCGGTCCATGATCTGCTGCATGAGCTGCGGCGGGTGGGCGCTGTGCAGAGGCAGGTAGCAGCCGCCGGCCTTGAGGGCGGCGAGGATCGCGACCACCACGTCGGCGGAGCGCTCCATCAGCACGGCGACCGGCTCCTCGGGCCGCACGCCCGCGCGCAGCAGGCGGTGGGCGAGGCGGTTGGCCCGCTCGTCGAGCCGGCGGTAGGTCAGCTCTCCGCCGGACGACGAGACCGCCACCGCGTCGGGGGCCCGGCGGGCCTGCGCGGCGAAGCGTTCGTGAATCGAGGTGGAGACCATCGTGTTGTCCAATCGCTCGTCCCTGCCGGTCGCGGCCCGTACGCAGACGGCCTGACGGGTCAGCGGGAACGGTCACACAGGGCCGTTCCGCGCTGCATCTCCTGGATTGCCGTGTGCGGCCCCGGGGCGCGGCGTCAGAGCACGCGACGAGATGTGCCGCGCCGGAGGCCGGTGCGACGATGGCGCGGACGGGGCCCGTCCGCGCCGGACGGCGGCCCGTCCCCGCAGTGCCCGCATCGAGATCGGGAGCCACCCGTGAGCACTGACTTCCCCGGCTGCCCAGCGGCGCCCGCGAGGGTGCCGTGAGGTACTACCACCTGCCCGTCTTCGCCGGCCCCGAGGCGCTGGTGATGGACCGTCGCGAGATCCCCCGCCCGGCCGCGCGGGAGGTGCTCGTACGGATGCGGGCCTGGTCGCTGAACTACCGCGATCTGCTCATCGCCGACGGCAGGTACGGGCGCGGCATGAAGGCGGACGTGGTGCCGCTGTCCGACGGGGCGGGCGAGGTCGTCGCGGTCGGTCCGCAGGTGACGCGCTGGAGGCCGGGCGACCGTGTCATGAGCGTCTTCATGCCGCGGTGGGTCAGCGGGCCGGCGACCGACGCCAAGGTGGCCGTCGCGCTCGGGGGCACCGCCGACGGCGTGCTCGCCGAGTACGTGACGTTCGACCAGGACGCCGTGGTGGCCACGCCCGCGCACCTGTCCCACGCCGAGGCCGCGACGCTTCCCTGCGCCGCGGTCACCGCCTGGCACGCCCTGATGACGCAGGGCGGGCTGACCGCCGGTCAGTCGGTGCTGACCCTGGGCAGCGGAGGCGTGTCGGTCTTCGCGCTGCAGTTCGCCGTGGCCGCGGGCGCGCGGGCCGTCGTCACCTCCGGCAGCGACGCCAAGCTGGAGCGGCTGCTGTCCATGGGGGCGGTGGCCGGCGTCAACCACGCGCGTGTCCCCCGGTGGGGCCGCCGCGTCCACGAGCTGGCGGGCGGCGGGGTCGACCATGTCGTCGAGGTCGGCGGCGCGGGCACGCTGCCGCAGTCGGTCCGGGCCGTGCGCACGGGCGGACGGATCAGCGTGATCGGCGTGCTGAGCCAGGGGGAGGGCCTCGGCCCGGTCGCCCTGCTGCGCAAGGCCGTGACCGTGCAGGGCATGCAGGTGGGCGGCAGGGAGACGTTCGAGGAGATGGCCCGCGCGATCGCCGCCCACCGGCTCCGTCCCGTCATCGACCGCGTGTTCCCGTTCTCCGAGGCTCGGAGCGCCTACGCGCATCTGGCCTCCGGCGGCCACTTCGGCAAGGTCGTGATCACGGCGGACCGGTAGCGCTTCGCCGGGGTCCGCGCCCGCCGGGTCCCGTCCGGTCGGCCGGTCCGGCGGCCCCGGGGCGCGGTGGCCGCCCGGCGGCCCGCCGCCGCGCCGAAGGCCGGTACCGCCACGGCCGGTTCGCGAACTGCCGCAGGGCCTGCGTGTCTCCGTCCCTCCGGGGGCACGGCGGGCCGGGGGCGGTGCCGAGCCCCGGCATCACCGGACGCCGGGGCGCGCGCCCGCGCGGGGTACGCGGCTCAGGCCGCCTGCGCCAGGTGCTGGGTGAGCCGGTCGAAGCTGCTGTGCAGGCCGGCGACCGCCTCGGGGCTGCGGAACATCGCCGGGACACGGGTCTGGTGCACGACCAGTTCGGTCCTGCCGTCGGTCTCGGTGAAGGTCATCGTCGACACCAGGCCGGTGGCGGCCACGGTGAAGGCGATCTTCTCGGGCTCGACCACGTCGATGAAGGTGGCGCTCATCGGGTACTCCGTGCCGTCGGCGTCGGAGACCATGACCGTCTCGAAGACGCCGCCCGGACGCGGGTCGATCCTGATCTTCTCCACCGGAAGCGACGTCCCGGCCGGGCTCCAGAACCGGGCCAGCTGCTCGGGCTCGACGAACGCCCGGAAGACCCGTTCGCGGGGAGCGTCGAACACGCGGGTGAGGGTGAGTTCTCCGAGGTCGCTGTCGGCCGTGTCCTGCAGGGTCATTGCTGTGCCTTTCGTCGTCGGTCCTGGGTGTCCTGCAGGTGCTGGTCGAGGCGGTCCAGCCGCGACTGCCACACCTGCGCCTGACGTTCGATCCATTCCGCGGCGGTGCCCAGCGGCGCCACCTCGAGGCGGCAGGGACGCCACTGGGCGTCGCGGCCCCGGGTGATCAGTCCCGCCCGCTCGAGCACCTTCAGGTGCCGTGAGACGGCCTGGAGGCTGATGTCGAAGGGCTCGGCCAGTTCGTTCACCGTCGCCTCGCCGGCTGCCAGACGCGTCAGGATCGCCCGGCGGGTGGGGTCCGCTAGGGCTGAGAACGTGTTGCTGAGTTCGTCATTCGCCATCTCTCATTCAACCTACCGATTGATTAACTGTATGGTTGATTGTGTCTTCCTGGGCGCGCGTGCGTCAAGGGACGTCACGGGGTGGCGAAGGCCCCGTGCGGCCACGTGCCCGGCGGCCGGCCGGGCGGGTACGGCTGCGCGCGTCCGGGAGGCTGGTCCCCGGTCGGGCCGGTCCCCACGACACGCTCTTCAGCACCACACGGCACTCCCGGTCCGGCGCCGCCGGGCCGACCAGGTCGAAACCGAGAGGATGACTCGATGTCTGTAACGAAGACGGAAAGCCTGCGGGTTCCGGGCGCGACGCTGCACTACGAGGTCAGCGGCCAGGGTCCCGTTCTGCTGATGATCTGCGGCGGTCCCACGGACGCCGCCATCTACTCCGGGATTGCCGACGCGCTCGCCGACGACTACACCGTCGTGCGGTTCGACCCTCGCGGAAACTCCCGCAGCACCCTGGAGGGCGCCCCCGAGGAGCAACGGGTCGAGGTGTACAGCGATGACGCGCACCGCCTGCTGGCGGCCCTCGGGCAGGAGCCGGCCCATGTGTTCGCCAGCAGCGGTGGCGCCCTGGTCGGTCTGGACCTGGTCGCCCGCCACCCCGAGCAGGTGCGCACCCTGGTGGCGCACGAGCCGCCGGTGATGGAGCTGCTGGAGGACCGCGCGCGCTGGCGCGACCACTTCCAGGACGTGCACGACACCTACCGCGCCGCAGGTGTCGGTCCCGCGATGCAGAAGTTCATCGCGGGGGCGGAGGCCGGCGACGGCGGCCCGCAGGGCGCCCCGGAGGCCGGTCCCGGCCCGCAGGGCGCCCCGGAGGCCGGTCCCGGCCCGCAGGGCGCCCCGGGGCCGGACATGGGCGGCATGAGCCCGGAGATGATGGAGATGATGGGCCGGATGGCGGCGAACGCCGAGTTCTTCGTCGGCCACGTGATGCTGCCGTTCAGCCGCTACGTCCCGGACGGCGAGGCGCTGAAGGGCGCGCCGACCCGCATCGTCTGCGCGGCGGGTGAGGCGTCCCGGGACACGGCGATCCACCGGGCGAGCCTCGCGCTCGCGCAGAGCGCGGGCGCGGAGGTCGTGGACTTCCCCGGCGACCACCAGGGCTTCCTGACGCACAGCGCCCCGTTCGCCGAGACGCTGCGCAAGGTGCTCGCCGAGAGCCGGTGACCGGCGGCGGGGGCGGGTCCCGGCCCGCCCCCGCGGGCGCCCCGCGCGGTGCGGCGCAGGCCGATGCGGCGCGGACCGGGGAACAGCGGACGGCGAGGCGGGGGCCGGCCATCCGGGGGCCGCCCGAAGGGAAGGGGGGGGGGTGGGGAATATTTTTGGAGGGGGTGTGTTTTAAATGGGGGGGGGGGGGAAAAAAAAAAAA
>NZ_JBEXTV010000110.1:0-9916 GCF_040628835.1 Streptomyces sp. NPDC006134
GTCCGACACGGGTGAGACCGGGAAGCTGTACCTGTACAAGGGCACCGGCAGCGGCGGCCTGACGAGCCGTACCGAGATCGGCACCGGCGGCTGGTAACACCGGCCACACCGGAACGGGCCCGCGCCGAGCGGCTCGACGCGCACGACGGACGGCCGTGCACGTCGAGCCGCGTCCCCGCCCCGGGGCCGCGGCCGATGCGGAGGCGGCCCGGGACACGGGATCAGGGAGCGCATCGTTCCTGACATACTTCGCCCGTCAACGAAATGGCCCACGGTGAAACCGCATTGAGTAGAGGCTGGCTTCATGGAACACATGCCCGATGACGTCAGAGACCGCCTGCAGACCGACCGCCCGCACTCCGCCCGAGTCTGGAACTACCTGCTGGGCGGCAAGGACAACTACCCCGTCGACAGCCAGGTCGGCGACGTCATCCTCACCAAATTCCCGGAGTTCGCCGCCGTCGCCCGGCTCCAGCGCCGGTTCCTCGCGCGAGCCGTGCGCTTCCTGGCGGGGGAGGCGGGCATCCGCCAGTTCCTCGACATCGGCACCGGGCTGCCCACCGCGGACAACACGCACGAGCTGGCCCAGCGCATCGCGCCGGAGAGCCGCATCGTCTACGTCGACAACGACCCCCTCGTGCTGACCCACGCGCAGGCCCTGCTGACCAGCAGCCCCGAGGGGGCGTGCGCCTACATCGACGCCGACGTGCGCGACCCGGAGCACATCCTGGCCGAGGCGTCGCACACGCTGGACCTCAGCCGGCCGGTCGCCCTGACCATGCTGGGGATCATGGGGCAGGTCGCCGACGCCGACCGCCCCGCGGACCTGGTGTCCGCGCTGCTGGCCGGCCTGCCGTCGGGCAGCTACCTGGCCCTGAGCGACGGCACGGACACCAACGAGGCGCTCAACACGGCCGTCGAGATCTACAACGGGCAGTCGGCCAACACCTACCACCTGCGCTCGCCCCGGGAGATCGCCTCGTACTTCGAGGGCCTGGACCTGGTGGAACCCGGAGTCGTGCCCACCGGCGCCTGGCGCCCGGACCCCGGACAGACGGCGCAGACCATGGCCGAGGTCGCGGTCTGCGGCGTGGCCCGCAAGCCCTGACGCGACGGGTGCGCCGGCCCGCCCGGCGCCCTCCGCGCCGCTCCCCCTCCCGGGCGCGCCGGAGCGCGACCGCACGGCGGCCCCTCCGGTCGGCCATGCGGACAGCATCTGTCCGCATGCGCCGTTACCGTGCCCGGCATGACGCCCACGGCACCCACCACGGCCTCGGCCCCCGCACCCGTGCTCGGCCACCGCACCCTCCTCGTCGACGGTTTCCTGGCCGGGCTGTGGCGCCTGACCGACGACGCACTGGTCATCGAGCCGTTCCAGCAGCCGGCGAAGGCCCGGCGGGAGGAGATCGAGGCCGAGGGCGAGCGCATGCTGAGGGCGCTGTACGGGCAGGCGCCGTACGACATCCGCTTCGGGACCGTACGGCGGTGACGGCGCCCGGCGGGACGGGCCCCGGCGCCCGGTCCGGGCAGCGCCGCCGGAGAGGACGCCCGGCAGCACCGCGGCCGTGCCGCCACCCCGGCCCGCGGCAGCCACGCCGTGCGGCCACGCGCGCACGGCGACCACCGCTCGCCCGCTCGCCACGAGGAGCCGGTCAGCCGTGCGGCCACGCGCGCACGGCGACCACGGCCGCGCCGCCGCATCCCCCGCGCAGTCCCCAACCTCACAGGGCAATACACCTAGGGCAGCCACCCCGCCCGCCGCGCCGCCACCACCGCCTCCCCGCGCGTGCGTGCCCCCAGCTTCCGCATGGCCGAGCGCAGATACGCCTTCACCGTCTCGGCGCGCACCCCGAGCCGTTCGGCGGCCACCGCGTTGGTGGCCCCGGCGGCGACGCACGCGAGCACGTCCACCTCGCGGGGGGCCAGGCGCACCCCGCCCGCCGCGGGCCCCGGACCGGCCGCCAGCATCCCGCACACGCCCAGCAGCTCCGCCCGCAGGGACGCGTCCGCGACGCGCGGCAGCAGCGCCCGCAGCGCCGCGTGCGCCTCCCGGAGCTGCTCCCAGGCCACACCCGCGGCCCCCTCACGCACCGGCCCGGCGGGCCGGGCCGCCGCCACCAGCTCCCGCGCCTCCTCCCGCAGCAGCAGCGCCTGTTCCGCGTCCCGCGCCGCCTCCACGGCCGCGCTCAGCGCGCGGTCGCCCAGGGGCTGAGGGGCGCGCAGGGCGCCGTACAGCACCCCGCGCACCCGGCGCCGTACGACCACCGGGACCGCCACCACCGAGCGCAGGCCCTCGGCGGCGACCGGGACGTCGTACTCGTGGCTGATGTGGCGGGCGGCGGAGTAGTCCGTCACCGCGCACGGCCGGGCCAGTGCGACCGCCTTGCCGCCCAGGCCGCTGCCGGGGGTGACGGCGAGGGAGCTGAGCGCGGCCGTGGCGGTGCCGCTGAGTTCGCTGATGCGCACCTGCCGCCGGCCGGACTCCATCAGCCCGCCGAAGACGACGGGAAGCCCGGTGGCGCGCCGCAGCCGCCCCAGCGCGCTGCGGATCTCCACCACGTCGGCCGCGTCTGCTGCCACGTACGTCGCCCTTTCCGGTACGGCTCGCCGGGGCGCGCTCCCGTTCGAGGGGTTCGAGGGCTTTTCCCGGCGCACACCCCCGTTCGGGGGTAGTGAGACCTGCATCACGGATTACACGATGGCAGCGAGCCGCCCGGCAATGGTCCGGCACCGAGGAGGACAGATGACGACGGCGACGGAACTCTTCCGCAGGGCACGCGACTTCCTGCTGGAGCACCGCGAGGACTACGCCACCGCCTACGAGGGCTTCGCCTGGCCCCGCCCGGAGCGCTTCAACTGGGCGCTCGACTGGTTCGACGCCCTCGCCGACGGCAACGACCGCACCGCGCTGCATCTCGTCGAGGAGGACGGCGCCGAGACGCGGCTGACCTTCGCGCAGATGTCCGCCCGCTCCGGCCAGGTCGCCAACTGGCTGCGGGAGCAGGGAGTCGCCGCCGGGGACCGGGTGCTGGTCATGCTGGGCAACCAGGCCGAGCTGTGGGAGACGGCGCTGGCGGCGATGAAGCTGCGCGCCGTCGTCATCCCCGCCACCCCGCTGCTCGGCCCCGCCGACCTGCGCGACCGCGTGGAGCGCGGCCGGGTCCGGCACGTGATCGCGCGGGCCGGGGACACCGGCAAGTTCGCCGGCGTGCCCGGCGGCTACACCCGCATCGCGGTCGGCGGCGCGGCCGGGGACTGGCGGCCGTACGAGGACGCCCGCGCCGCCTCCGAGGTGTTCACCCCGGACGGCCCGACCCACGCCGACGACCCGCTGATGCTGTACTTCACCTCGGGGACGACGGCCCGCCCCAAACTGGTCGAGCACACCCACGCCTCGTACCCCATCGGGCACCTGGCGACCATGTACTGGATCGGCCTCAAGCCCGGCGACGTGCACCTGAACATCTCCTCGCCCGGCTGGGCCAAGCACGCCTGGTCCAGCCTCTTCGCGCCGTGGAACGCCGAGGCGACCGTCTTCCTGCACAACTACACCCGCTTCGACGCGGCCCGCCTGATGACGGAGATGGACCGCGCGGGCGTCACCACCTTCTGCGCCCCGCCCACCGTGTGGCGCATGCTCATCCAGGCCGACCTGACCCAGCTGCGCACCCCGCCGCGCGAGGCCGTCGCCGCCGGCGAGCCCCTCAACCCCGAGATCATCGAACAGGTCCGCCGCGCCTGGGGCGTGACCGTCCGGGACGGCTTCGGGCAGACCGAGACGGCCGTGCAGATCGCCAACACCCCCGGCCAGGTGCTCAAGACCGGCTCCATGGGCCGCCCCAGCCCCGGCTACCGCGTCACCCTCCTCGACCCGGTCACCGGCGCGCCCGGCGCCGACGAGGGTGAGATCGCCCTCGACCTGTCCGTTCGCCCCGTGGGCCTGATGACCGGCTACCACGGCGACGCCGACCGCACGGCGGAGGCGATGGCCGGCGGCTACTACCGCACCGGCGACATCGGCGCGCGGGACGAAGACGGATATCTGACGTATATCGGGCGAAGTGACGACGTCTTCAAGGCGTCCGACTACAAGATCAGCCCCTTCGAGCTGGAGAGCGCGCTGCTGGAGCACGAGGCGGTCGCCGAGGCCGCCGTCGTCCCCGCCCCCGACGAGCTGCGCCTGGCCGTGCCGAAGGCGTACGTCGTCCTCGCCGACGGCTGGCAGCCCGGCCCCGACACCGCGAAGGTGCTCTTCGACCACTCCCGCCAGGTCCTCGCTCCCTACAAGCGCATCCGCCGCCTGGAGTTCGGCGACCTGCCCAAGACCGTCTCCGGCAAGATCCGCCGCATCGCACTGCGCGAGGCCACGGCCGCCGGCTCCGGCGGGGAGTACCGCGAGGAGGACTTCCGGTGAACTCCTACGCGCACGGCACCGGCACCACCGCCCTGCTCGGCGACACCATCGGCGCCGGCCTGGACCGCGCGGTCGCCGCCTGGCCCGACCGGGAGGCGCTGGTCGACGTACCGTCCGGGCGGCGCTGGACGTACGCCGAGTTCGCCGCCGACGTCGACCGGCTGGCAGGCGCCCTGCTCGCGAGCGGCGTGACCAAGGGTGACCGGGTGGGCATCTGGGCGGTCAACCGCCCCGAGTGGGTCCTCGTCCAGTACGCCACCGCCCGCATCGGCGCGATCCTGGTGAACATCAACCCGGCCTACCGCGCCCACGAGGCCGAGTACGTCCTCAACCAGGCCGGCGTCCGCCTGCTGTTCGCCTCGCTCACCCACAAGACCAGCGACTACCGGGCGATGGTCGAGCAGATCCGCGGGAACTGCCCCGGCCTGCGCGAGGCGGTCTACTTCGACGACCCCGGCTGGGAGCGGCTGCTGGAGCGCTCCGCGCCCGGGACGGCGTACCCGGAGCTGTCCTGCGACGACCCGATCAACATCCAGTACACCTCGGGCACGACCGGCTTCCCCAAGGGCGCCACGCTCTCCCACCACAACATCCTCAACAACGGCTACTTCGTGGGGGAGTCGATCGGGTACACCGAGCAGGACCGGGTGTGCGTGCCCGTCCCCTTCTACCACTGCTTCGGCATGGTGATGGGCAATCTGGCGGCCACCTCGCACGGCGCCTGCATCGTCATCCCGGCCCCCTCCTTCGACCCGAGGGCCACCCTGGAGGCGGTGCAGCGGGAGCGCTGCACGTCGCTGTACGGCGTCCCGACGATGTTCATCGCGGAGCTGAACCTCCCCGACTTCGCCTCCTACGACCTCACCTCGCTGCGGACCGGCATCATGGCGGGCTCGCCCTGCCCGGCGGAGGTGATGAAGCGGGTGGTCGCCGAGATGCACATGGGCCAGGTCTCCATCTGCTACGGCATGACGGAGACCTCCCCGGTCTCCCTGCAGACCCGCATGGACGACGACCTGGAGCACCGCACCGGCACCGTCGGCCGGGTCCTGCCGCACCTGGAGGTGAAGGTCGTCGACCCGGCGACGGGCGTGACGCAGCCGCGCGGCACGGCGGGGGAGCTGTGCACCCGCGGCTACAGCGTGATGCTCGGCTACTGGAACGAGCCGGAGAAGACCGCGGAGGTGATCGACGCCGGCCGCTGGATGCACACCGGGGACCTCGCGGTGATGCGCGAGGACGGGTACGTCGAGATCGTCGGCCGCATCAAGGACATGATCATCCGGGGCGGCGAGAACGTCTATCCGCGCGAGATCGAGGAGTTCCTGTACGGCCACCCGAAGGTCACCGACGTCCAGGTGGTCGGGGTCCCACACGAGCGGTACGGCGAGGAGGTCCTGGCCTGCGTGATCCCGCGCGACCCGGACGACCCGCCCACCCTGGAGGAGCTGCGCTCCTTCTGTGCGGACCGCCTCGCCCACTACAAGATCCCCAGCCGTCTGGAGATCCTCGGCTCCTTCCCCATGACGGTCTCGGGGAAGGTGCGCAAGGTGGAACTGCGGGAGAAGTACGCGGGCTGATCCCCGGACGCGATCGTCCCCGCCGCGTTACCTCCGGAGTAATCGACGGGGTGCTCCCCGCCGGGTGAGAGTGGCCGCCCGGGGGCGCCGCGGCGGGTGGCGCCTCGTCGTCCGGAAGGGACTCGGCCATGCCGTACTTCGAAGGATCCGACGGGACCAGCCTGTTCTACACCGACTGGGGGCAGGGCAAGCCGGTGGTGTTCGTGACCGGGGCCTGGCTCGGCAGCAGCTCGTGGGAGTTCCAGATGCTCCCGCTGTCCGAACGGGGCCTGCGCTGCGTCGCCTTCGACAAGCGCGGGCACGGCCGCTCGGACTGGGTCGGCCACGGCTTCGACTACGACACCCTCGCCGACGACCTCGCGGCGCTGCTCGACCACTGCGACCTGCGCGAGGTGACCTTGGTGGCGCACTCGATGGGCGGTGGGGAGGTGATCCGCTACCTGTCCCGCCACGGCTGCGACCGGGTGAGCCGGGTGGTGCTGATCTCGGTCACCGCGCCGTTTCCGCTCCGGGCGCCGGACAACCCGGAGGGGGTCGACCGGGGCGTCTTCGACGCCGGGCTGGCGGAGCGGAGCAAGGACCGCCCGAGGTGGATGGCCCAGAACGCGCAGGCGTTCTTCGCGACGCACCTGGGCAACCAGGTCTCCTCCGAGCTCATGGAGTGGACGGTGCAGAGGTGCCTCGACTGCTCGGCCAAGGCGGCCGTCGAGGTGGTCAGGACGGGGTACTACACCGATCTGCGCGAGGAGGCCGCCGCGCTCCGGGTACCGGCCCTGATCATCCACGGTGACGCCGACGCCTCCGCCCCCGTCGAGCTGTGCGGACGGCGGCTGGCGAAGCTGGTGCCGGACAACGTCTACAAGGAGTACCCGGGAGCGGGGCACGGCGTCTTCCTCACCCACGCCGAGCGGATCAACCAGGACCTGCTCGACTTCATCGGGGCCGCCGGCTCCTGAAGACACCGGGTATCCCCTTCGGCACCGGCCGGCCGCGGCCCGGGCGGCCGGCGGTGGCCCGGCCGCCCTCTCCTCTCCTGACGGCCTTCCCTCTCTTGACGGCCTTCGGCGGCACCCCTACATTTACTTCCAGATCGTAGAAGTTGATTTCCACAATGTGGAAAGACATAGGGAACGCTACGGAATTGCTCACCGCGGGGCGCGACGGGAGTGCGAATCCGACAGCCGAAGCAGGAGTACTCGATGGCTCGTATGACCGCTGCCCGCGCGGCAGTTGAGATTCTCAAGCGCGAGGGCGTCACCGATGCGTTCGGTGTGCCCGGCGCGGCGATCAACCCCTTCTACGCGGCGCTCAAGGCCTCCGGCGGCATCACCCACACCCTCGCCCGCCACGTCGAGGGCGCCTCCCACATGGCCGAGGGCTACACCCGCACCCGCCCCGGCAACATCGGCGTGTGCATCGGCACCTCCGGCCCGGCCGGCACCGACATGATCACGGGGCTGTACTCCGCGACCGGTGACTCCATCCCGATCCTGTGCATCACCGGCCAGGCGCCGACCGCGGTGATCCACAAGGAGGACTTCCAGGCCGTCGACATCGCCTCCATCGCCAAGCCGGTGACCAAGATGGCGGTCACCGTCCTGGAGGCCGCGCAGGTCCCCGGCGTCTTCCAGCAGGCGTTCCACCTCATGCGCTCCGGACGTCCCGGCCCGGTCCTGATCGACCTGCCGATCGACGTGCAGATGACGGAGATCGAGTTCGACCCGGAGACGTACGAGCCGCTGCCGGTCTACAAGCCGGCCGCGACCCGCGCCCAGATCGAGAAGGCGATCGGGATGCTCAACGCCTCCGAGCGCCCGCTCATCGTCGCCGGCGGCGGCATCATCAACGCCGACGCCGCCGACCTGCTGGTGGAGTTCGCCGAACTGACCGGCACCCCGGTCGTGCCGACCCTGATGGGCTGGGGCGTGCTGCCCGACGACCACGAGCTGAACGCCGGCATGGTCGGCCTGCAGACCTCGCACCGCTACGGCAACGCGACCTTCCTGGAGTCCGACTTCGTCCTCGGCATCGGCAACCGCTGGGCCAACCGCCACACCGGCAAACTGGACGTCTACACGGCCGGGCGGAAGTTCGTCCACGTCGACGTCGAGCCCACCCAGATCGGCAAGATCTTCGCCCCGGACTACGGCATCGCCTCCGACGCCAAGGCCGCGCTGGAGCTGTTCGTCGAGGTGGCCAAGGAGCTGAAGGCGGCCGGCAAGCTGCCCGACCGCTCGGCGTGGGCCGCCGCCGCGCAGGAGAAGAAGGCCACCCTCCAGCGCCGTACGCACTTCGACGACATCCCGATCAAGCCGCAGCGCGTCTACGAGGAGATGAACAAGGCGTTCGGGCCCGAGACCCGGTACGTCTCCACCATCGGCCTCTCCCAGATCGCCGGCGCGCAGATGCTGCACGTCTACCGGCCGCGGCACTGGATCAACTGCGGCCAGGCCGGCCCCCTCGGCTGGACCGTCCCGGCCGCGCTCGGCGTCGCCAAGGCCGACCCGGACGCGCAGGTCGTCGCGCTCTCCGGCGACTACGACTTCCAGTTCATGATCGAGGAACTGGCCGTCGGCGCCCAGCACAAGATCCCCTACGTCCACGTGCTGGTGAACAACTCCTACCTGGGCCTGATCCGGCAGGCGCAGCGGGCGTTCGACATCGACTTCCAGGTCAAGCTGGAGTTCGAGAACATCAACTCGCCCGAGCTCGGCGTCTACGGCGTCGACCACGTCAAGGTCGCCGAGGGCCTGGGCTGCAAGGCGATCCGGGTGACCGACCCGGGTGAGCTGGGCGCCGCCCTGGAGCAGGCCAAGAAGCTCGCCGCCGAGTACCGGGTGCCGGTCGTCGTCGAGGCGATCCTGGAGCGCGTCACCAACATCTCCATGTCGGGCACCAACGACATCTCCAACGTCGTGGAGTTCGAGGAACTGGCGACCGAGCCGGGCCACGCCCCCACCGCCATCAAGACGCTGAAGGTCTGACGGCCCCCGCGCACCACCGGCACGGCCCCCCTCCACCGGAGGGGGGCCGCTGTCGTGTCCGCCCGCCGGGCCTCGTTCCCTACCCGCCGCCGCCGCAGCCACCGCCGCCGCCGCAGCCGCCCCAGCCTCCGCCACAGGAGCCGCCCCCGCCCCCGCGGTCCCCGTGGTACGGAGGCCGCTTCCCGCCGGGGGCCGCCTCGGCCCGCGGGAGCAGTCCGGCCCGCAGGGCGAAGCGCGGCACGAGCAGGCGCAGCGCGCCGTCGCCGTGCAGGGCGACGGCGAGCAGCTTGTCGTCGTGGGTCATGCCGCGCCGGCTCGTGGGCAGGGGATGCCGCTCGCGCAGGGCGCGCACGAGGCGGTGGGCGGCGCGGTTCGGGCCGAGGAAGGGGAAGCGCAGCAGCCCGGCCTCCGCGAGGCCGACCCGCAGCTCGGCCAGGGCGAGACGGACGTCCGGGTGCCGCACCAGGTCCCTGATGCCCAGGGGATGTTCCCGGAGGGCGGCGAGCACCGCGGCCCGCAGCGGCTCCGGCGCCCGGGGCGCGGCGTGTGCCGGCAACGCCCGTACGGTGCCCGGGCGGCCCGCCTCGACGGCTCCGCGCAGGTACAGGCCGACCACGGCGACCGTGACGGCGGCGCGCGGCCCGCCCCGCACCAGGGCGACCTCGTACGGCGTCCGCGGGATCGGCGGCTCCCGGTTCATGGCGGCACCCCCTCGCACGGGGGCCCGCCGCCCCCGTGCCGGCGGGCCCCCGTGTGAGGGGTATGTGCCCGCGGCCGGGGGCGGTTCACGCCTGCCGGGGCCGGGTCCAGAGGTTGATTTGAGGATGCCGTAGCGCGCCTACGGCCGGCACCCGAGGCGCGCGGCCCCCCGCCCCCCCGGCACGCCCACAGGGGCGCCCGAACGGCAGAGCGTCGGGGAGGGGAAGAGGGTGGAAGGA
>NZ_JBEXTV010000111.1:0-9086 GCF_040628835.1 Streptomyces sp. NPDC006134
GAGATGGGCGGTGAGCTTGCGGGGTTCGCCCTCTTTGCGGCGGATGGTGTGCACGGGGTTCGCGGTCAGGCGGAACGCCCAGCGGTCACCGGCGGTCAGCCGGTCGAGGAAAGGGGCGTAGGGCCGGGTCTGCCAGCCGGGGCTTTCGGGGCCGGCGACGGCGGGCCATCCGGCCTGCTCGACCAGGTGCGTCAGGTCGGGACGGTCGGGGCTGACGATGTACAGCAGCACCTCGGCGCGGGCCCGCTGGTCCAGACGCCACAGCACGCGCGGTGCGTCGGGCGCCGGGCTGTCGGAGGGCAGGAGGTGAGGGAAGGACGACATGACGGCCGCGTGCATGGCCTGAGGTGAGGACAGGAGGCGGCGGGCGCCGGGCCGCGCGGTGTTGACGCGGAAGCGGGAGATGAACATCAGGCGCTCTCATCCTCCAGGGCATCGAGGGCGGCGAACGGATCGTGCGCGCCTTGCGGGCTGTCGCCGCCCGCCGGGATCGGAGTGGGTACGGGGACGGTGACGACGGTGCGCAGCGTGTGCCGCCGGTGTGCGGCGTCGAAGCTGACCGGCTGGTCGCGCAGGGCGTCCGCCGCTGTGGCGGGCTCGCCGGTGGCCGTCTCGCGCAGCACGGTCAGGGTCTGCGGGGTCCGGTGGCGCCTGCGGTACCAGCCGGAGGCCTGCCAGGGCACGCTCGCCAGTACGTCCTCCAGGCCGGCGTCCTCGTACAGGCCGAGGCAGACCGGTTCGGAGGGCGGGCAGGAGCGCCGTCCGAGGTAGGGCGGGTACATCGGGGCCTGCAGCGCCGCGTACAGCTCGGTGAGCAGCCGATGGTCGCCCTCGACGGCGGCGACGAACACGGCGTCGGCGAGGTAGAACCGTTCGGACAGCGGCATGGACGCGCCGGTGACGCCGTGGTGGGCGGTGTGGAAGTCCCGGATGCGGGTGCCGGGCTGGTCGATGCGGACCCCGAACCGGAGCGCCGCCAGGGGGGCGAGGTGCGCATCGTCGCCGCGTTCGATGCCGGTTGCCGCGGCGAGCAGGCCGACGACGCCGCTCTTGGTGGGGGCGGATTCGGTGGTACGGCGGGTGAAGCGGGAGGAGGCCCCCCAGGACTGCAGGGGGCCTGCCAGGCGGAGGGCGAGCACGCCGGTGCGGCTCATGCGGGCCTCTCCAGGCGTTCCGCGACGGCCTGGCCGACGGCGGTGGCGAGCTCGCGCAGTGTGCCGGCCTCGATGCCGAGATCGGCGAGTTTCTGCGTGGCGGGACCGACGCGCAGGACCCAGGTGAGCGTGGTCTCGGGGTCGCCGTAGGCACGCTCCACGTCAAAGGCGTAGGCGGCGAGCCGGTCGGCGGCCTCGCGCAGGTGCCCGCCGCCGTCACTGCGGACCGGGTCCTCGAAGGCGGCGACGTAGCTGATCGGCCGGGTGGTGCGGAGCTTGACGACGACGGCGTCGGGCTCGGTGTGGTGCCCGAAGGTGTTGATCTTCCCGGTGGGCAGGGAGGCGACGAAGGCGTGCACGAACGCCTCGACGGCACGGCGGACCGGCTCGGTGCGCGGTTCGTCCTCGCGCAGGCCCTGGCCGAGGTTGGCGGCGAGCTGGTGCACGCCGAGGGCCGCGTAGCGGTAGAGGGTCGCGGAGTTGAAGTCGACGGTGCCGATCATTCCGGCGCCGGTCTCCTCCTCGGTGTTCTCGTCGTCGACGGCCGTGTAGTAGTCCGACTCGTTGTCCACCCGGTGGACGCTGAGGGCGTGCGCGACCTGCACGGCGGCGTCGACGTTGATGTCGGCGACGTCGGCGACCATGCGGCCGAACAGGGCGATGTCCACGGAGTGGCGGGTGTCCGCGAGTTCCTTGGCGCGGGCCTTGTTCTCCTTGGTCTTCAAAAACGCCGTGATGTCGGCGACGCCCTCCAGGGCGAGGCGGGCCAGGCCGTCGAGCTGCCGGGAGCTGAGGAAGACGAGGTACTTGCTCTCGGGGGCGGGGGCAGGGCCTCCGTCCTTCTTCGCCTGCTCGGCCTTCCGCTTGGGGACCTCGGTCTTGAAGCCCGCGGCCTTGACCGTCTCGTCGGCGAGCTTCAGCGCCGTCTCCCGTTCGACGGCCGGGTCGAGCCCGGTGATCCGGTCGGCCAGGAGCTCCACCACCTTCTTGGTCCGCACGCCCAGCTCGGCGGGGTCGAGCAGGTGCTCGTCCTTGAAGTAGGTACGGATGGCCCGCTTCCACGCCTGGCTGGAGACACGGGCACGGGGGACCCCGCCGTAGACGGCCGTCTTGGGCGCGCCCGTGTCGTCCCGGTTGAGGTTGCTGGGCGGGACGGTCTGCAGGGCGTGCACGTCCAGGAAGATGCGGTTCACGAGGCGTCCTTGTCGCTGTCCGGAGTGGTGGTGTCGTCGGAGGCCGGCCGGGTCCGCCACTGCTCGTGGAAGGAGCGGCCCCAGCTGCGGCGGACGGCGGCGGGTCCGTCGGGCCACTGCCAGAGGTAGAGCTGGCCGGCGAGGAGGGCGTAGTCGAGCGGGATGTCGTCGCGGCGCAGCAGGGCGACGATGTCGCGCAGCCGCTGGGCGAGGGTGACGAGGTCGGGGGCGGTGCCCGCGCGGACCAGACGCTTGCGGACGGGTTCGTCGACGCCGTCGGCCGGCATCAGGCGCCGGACTGCCGCGCCCAGACCGCCCGGCCGTTCACGGGTGTGCCGGCGGTGCATGGGCGTGGAGCGGGACTGCTGGTGGAACGCCCACAGGGTCAGGGCCGTGTGCAGCGCGTTCTCGGCGCGCACCAGCTCCTGCTCGCTCAGCGGACGCATCCCCTCGGCCGGAGTGTGCAGCGGGCCGGTGTCGATCAGGCTCCACAGGTCGGGCGTCTCGCCCGCCTCACGGCCCGCACCGCGGCGCAGGCGGGCGAGGGCGGCCACGGCCTGGGACCTGTCGTTGAGGTATCCCTCCTGCCAGGAGCCGATGTGCGCGGCGGCGAGGTCTGCGACCCGCTGGTGCACCGGAACCGCGCCGGGCGGGACCGGTGTGGATGGGGCGGATACGGCGGTCATACGTGCACCTCCGGGTCGGTCGCGGCGTGATCGGTTTCCGGCAGGCCGGCGGGCCCCGGCCCGGGCGGACCGCCGTCGGCCGGGGCGGCGGCGCCTTCGCCGCCGCTTCCGGAACCCGGGGAGCCGGGGTCCGGAAGTGCCCTGGCCAGTCGTCCCCGGAACCACACGTCGGCCAGGCCCGCGTTCAGCCAGTGGGTGCCGCCCTTGTCGGTGGTGTGGAGCCGTCCCTCCCAGGCCGCGTCGCCCGCGGCGGCGATGAGACGGTCACCGAGACGGCCCACCGTCTCCCGTACCCGGCGCTGCCAGGTGTGCCGGTGCTCGAAGGGGTCGGGAGCCTCCGCCAGGGCGGACAGCCAGCCGCGGTAGGGATGGTCCAGTGCGTCGAACCCCTCGGCACGGGCTGCGGACTTCGGCCCTTCCTGCTCGGTTCCGGTCGCCCGGGCCAGGTCGGCCGCGAGGTCTCCCAGGACCCGCACCGCCCGGTCGGCGTCCTCGGCCGCGGCGATGGCCTGCCGGGCGTACGTGGGGTCCTGCCCGTGCAGCAGGACGACCGGCATCACCAGACGGTCGTCGACGACCTCGTCGATCACGGACTGCTGGGTCCCGTACCTGACGCCCACCGTCCGGGCGCGGACGAGGAAACGGCGGGGAAGGTGGCCTTCGGTCACCAGACGGGCGACCCACTCGAGGATCCGCGGCCGCAGCCGCGAGGGACCCTCGGCGCCGCCGGTCTCCTCCAGCCGGTCGGCGAGCAGCGCGGCGATGCCCCGCCAGGCCGAGCGGGCCGGATCGTGCTCCAGGGGCAGGTACACGGGTGACTGCCCCAGCTTCTTCTCCTGCACGGGGCTGCGCCGCCACGCGGTCATCGGCTCACGGCGGTGCATGTTCCGCCAGGCGAGCGGATCGCCGTAGCCGAGGACGACACCGTGGACGCCGTCCGCGTCGTGGTGCAGCCGCACCCGGCGCGACTGCCAGGTGTACAGGTCGCGCAGACCGGTCGCAGAGCGCCCGTCGGATCCCGGCCCGCACGGCGTACGGCGCCAGGCCGGCCGGTCGCCGGGGGAGAAGTCGAGTTCTTCGGTGTCCGCCGCCACCAGGTTGAGCAGCAGGGTCTCGCGCAGCGTCGCGCCCTCCACGAAGACGCCGCCGAGCCCGCCCGCCCAGCCGGTGCCGAGCGGGTACACCTTGCCGCCCTTGACCCGGTCGTCGCCGGCCATGCCGGTCTTGATGCCGGAGGTGTCGTAGGCGTGGACGTGGACGACCCAGCGGGCGGCCTCGGCGAAGGACAGCCGCTCCACGTCCGGCATCCGAGCGGTGAAGAAGGGCTCCCCGGCGGGCACGTCGGCCACGATCCGGTTGAGAGAGAAGACCTCGTCCTTCGCCGTGCGCAGCCCGGCGGTCTGCAGGAACGGCGTGGCCGGGTGAAGAAGGTCGAACCGCTCGCGGTGCTCCTCCAGATAGTCCTGGACGGGGGCGAAGCAGCCGGGATCCTCCCACAGCTCCGCCCACTCCTCGATGTCGCCGGGACCGTCCAGGGCTTCGTGTGCGACGGCCAGCAGGAGGCGGACCAGGGCGAACTCCTGAGTGGCCAGATCACCCACGACGCGCCGCAGCTCACCGGCTCGCGCGAAGACCTGACCCAGCGACAACTCCTCCTGTGAGCCGTCGCTCCGCAGCACCGGGATCCACGGCCGGCTGGTCAGGTCGAAGGACAGCGCCCCGCCCGCACCGGCACCAGGGGGTTCAGTCGTCTGCGTCACGGGTCACCTCGAGGCCGTCTTCAGGGCTGTACCGGAGCGAGAATCCTGCCAGGTGGGTCTGACAGTCCTCGTCGAGAGCGAGAATCAGCTGGTCGGAGAGCCAAGGGCTGTCCTTGCCCTGCCACTTGGGCAGGTACAGCTGCTCCAGCTCCTCGATGGCCCGGTCCATGGTCTCGCCGGAGAACTGCAGGGGAAGCCGCAGTCCGCAGCTCGCGGCCGTACGGGCCGCGAACGGCGCCGGCGTGGCGTCCCGCGGCAGTGCGAGGCCGGCTCGCTGCCGCTTCTTGCCGTCCGGCTTGAGCCACGGCAGGGTGACGAGGCTTCCGTCACCGCGCCGCTGCACGACGACGACCTCCAGGCTGTCCCGGCTGTCGCGGACCTGGGCACGCCCGGTGGGAGTGTCGTCCGTGTCCCCCACCCCGGCGGCGACCCAGCCGAACAGCGGACGCCCCGGTTTGCCGACCTCCCCCAACCGGAACACGGCGGCACGCCCGGCCTGGTCGTCGCGGTGCCGCTCGAACTGTTCGCGTGCCTCTTTCAACGCGTCCTGCCAGTGGTCCGGCCCGACCGGTGTCTCCCCGTACGCGCTCTGTACGAGAGGACTGATGTCCGCCGGGAGCCGCACCGGCCGCCGGGACCCGCCGTCGAGGTGGGGCAGGAGCACCACGGCCGATCGCAGCAGGGCGTACCGCCCGTACACGGCGACCGAACCCCGCGCCGGAGCGGGCACGTCCGCCGTCCAGTCGGCTCCCGTCACCAGGCAGCGCGCCGTCCGCAGGCGTTCGGGCCGCTCCCCTTGCCCCTGTCCGCGCCGGTGGCGGTGCAGGCGCCCCATGCGCTGCAGAAGCAGGTCGACGGGGCACAGGTCGCTGACCAGCAGGTCGAAATCGACGTCCAGGGACTGCTCGGCGACCTGGCTGGCCACCACGATGTGCCGGCCCGCCGGCCTGTCACCCGTCTTCTCCGGAGGCCCGAAGAGGCGCAGCAGTGTGCCGTCCTTGTCCGCCCGGTCGAGGTCGACGAAGCACGAGTGGGCCACGGTCACGTTCTCGGCCCCGAACCTGTCGCGCAGCGCGCGAGCCGTCTCGAGCACCCGCCTGACCGTGTTCCGGATCACCAGGACGCATCCGCCGTCGGCCAGCTCGCTCTCCAGCCGGTCGGCAAGGAGGTCCAAGCCGTCGCCGAGGCGCTCCACCCGTACCGCCGTCGACCGGGCCGACGCATGCGGACGGCGGGTCAGCGGGGTACCGCCCGCAGCGACGGCGGTCAGCAAGGGGTACGCGTCCGGTGCGGCCGTGTTCCCGGGGGCGCCGGCATCGGCCCGGCCGGAGTACGCCGCGACGAGTTCACGCCTGCGCGAGGCCGGCAGGGTCGCGGACAGTACCACCACCGGGACCCGGTACGCACCCAGCCAGGACAGCACCCGGTCCAGGTACACGCTCATGTACGTGTCATAGGCGTGCGCCTCGTCGATGACGACGACCTTCCCGGCTACGGCGAGATGCCGCAACGCCAGGTGCCTGCTCTTCAACCCGGCGAACAGCAATTGGTCGATGGTGCCCGCGACGAACGAGGCCAGCATGGCCTTCTTGCGGCCCCGCAGCCAGGCATGCGCCACGAGTTCAGCGCCCGCGCGGTGCTGCCCGTCCCGCTGCCGCCCAGGCGCGGGCGCCGCTTCGTCCACGCCGACGGCCACGACCCGTCCCGCACGGGCCATCAGGCCGGCGAAGTCCTCGTTGAGAGCGGCTTTCGAATGGGCCAGGTGCACCGAGCGGCGCGAGCCCGCCACCCCCGGCAACCGGTCCAGCCAGTCGAGCAGGCGGGGAAACATGGCATTGCCGGTGGCCATGGTGGGCAGAGCGAAGAACACCCCTCCCGCACCCGAGCGCGCCGCGAAGATCTCGGTCACGGCGAGCGCCGCCTCCGTCTTCCCCTCGCCCATCGGCGCCTCGACGATCATCAGACCGGGCTTCTCCATCTCCCGGGCGAGTTCCACGGCCGCTTCCTGGACCGGGCGTATCTCCGCTCCCGCCGGTAGTTCGAACCGGGAGGCGAACAGCTCCCGAGCACTCCGGTCCGGTTCCTCGGCCCGCCAGGGGTCCGGCAGGTCCAGTCCCTGCCAGGCCGCAGCGAGACGCTCCTGGTCGTCGCGGGACGCGCCGTCGGGGAAGTACGGGAAGAGGTCCGGGTTGCTGGCGATCCAGTCGGAGACGATGACCAGCGCGGTGAGCAGCACCTGCACCGGCTGCGGCAGTTTCACCGTCCGCCAGGCCCCGAGCCGTTCGGCCACACCGAAACGCTCGGCGCAGGCGTCGAGCAGCTCGGTCTGCACCTGCCGCCAGACACGGCCGCCCGCACCAGGAGTGCGCAGCAACTCCTCGTGCTCATACAGGGCCTTGATCTGGCCGTGTTCGGGCGGCACCCCGTGATGTCCGCCCACGGCAACCGTGAACTGGCCGGTCCGGGCGGACACCCACCCGTGCCGTTCCTCCAGCCATTCCCCCAGCAGCACCTGCCCGGCCAGACCGTGCGGCGCGATCCGGCGGTCCGGCCCCATCGCCCTCGCCGAGCGCATCTCGAGTCCTTGGTCACGCATCGCGTCGGCGAGCTGGTCGACCTGGCAGGCGAACGCCGGGGTGGCCTTGCCGATGTCGTGCACACCGGCGAGCCATACAGCCAGGGCGCGTGCGTCCGACTCGCCTTGCGGCAACGCCTCGGCCACCAGCCTCCGCACCCCTACGGGCAGCCACCGGTCCCACAACAGGCCGGCCACCGCGGCACTGTCCTCCATGTGCCGCCACAACGGCAGCCAGCCATCGGTGTCACGGTCATGTTTGGCCCACACCGACCGAGCCGACTCCCCAAGCCGGTGCAACAGGCCGGAACGAGCACTTCCCCCATCGCTCATGAATGATTGATACAGGGAAAGATCGGCGCCGCGCACCAAAACGAGCAAACAGAAGTGCCTGCGGGAGAGCAACGCCCCCAAGCTGTATGATGATCGGCTCGCCTCTGCCTCGGCGAGAAGCACCTACGAGACCAAATGCACTTCATGTCCCATTCGCCGGAACCTTTAAAAGATACTGAAAGTGAGTCACTACGGCAATAAACTTGCAGGTCAGGAAGTCTGCTCCCCGCACACGCGGGGATGGTCCCTGGCGGCCGGTCATGGTGACGTAGCCGTCCGCCTGCTCCCCGCACACGCGGGGATGGTCCCGTCTGTTGCCCGAAGTGGCAGGATCAGCCCGACTGCTCCCCGCACACGCGGGGATGGTCCCGACGGCACGCGCGTCGCGGGAGGACGGAGGTACTGCTCCCCGCACACGCGGGGATGGTCCCTCGACGTGGATGCAGGCGGAGGCGGAGTTGTACTGCTCCCCGCACACGCGGGGATGGTCCCTACGTCCGGTCCATCACCGCACTCGCCAACAACTGCTCCCCGCACACGCGGGGATGGTCCGCGGGAGCCCGCGTCGCACGGGTCCAGGCCCAGCTGCTCCCCGCACACGCGGGGATGGTCCCCTTGGAGCCGATGTTGTCGAATCGGAGCGTGTCTGCTCCCCGCACACGCGGGGATGGTCCCGAATGCGGAAGTCTCCGGAAGATGTTCGACATCTGCTCCCCGCACACGCGGGGATGGTCCCGGCGCGAACTCGAAGCGCACCCGGCCGCAGACCTGCTCCCCGCACACGCGGGGATGGTCCCCTGAGACCTTCCCCACCCAAGCCGCCGCCCGCGCTGCTCCCCGCACACGCGGGGATGGTCCCCACGACCACAAGACCGGCCTGGTTCGAGGACTCTGCTCCCCGCACACGCGGGGATGGTCCCCGAGCGAGCGACTGACCGTCCCCCAGCACGGCCTGCTCCCCGCACACGCGGGGATGGTCCCGGCATCACGGGCTAGTAGTGCTTCGTTAGGTTCTGGCCTGTCTGTGGCGACCTCGTCGGGTGGGTAGCGGGCGTCCGCAGGTGGTGCAGGTACCGGTCCAGCACCTCAGCAGGTCCTGAAGGACATCGAGGACCTGGTAGAGGGTCAGGCCGGTGTGCGGACTTTTGGGTCGAGCCGCCGGAGGGTGAGGAATGCCTGGGCGGCGGTGACGAGGGTGACGTGGTGGTGCCGGCCGCGCCAGGTGCGGCCCTCGAAGTGGTCGAGTCCGAGGCCGTGCTTGAGTTCGCGGTAGCCGTGCTCGATCCGCCGGCGCATCTTCGCCCACCGCACCAGGTCCGCGACCGGGGTGGTGGCGGGCAGGTTCGATATCCAGTAGCCCGTCGGAGCGTCCTGGCCCTCGGGCC
>NZ_JBEXTV010000112.1:0-8837 GCF_040628835.1 Streptomyces sp. NPDC006134
AACAACGGCAGCGAGCCCGAGAGCCACACCCCTCCCCCCTGGGTGCCACAACCTTACGAATGGCTGGGGTGCACCCGTGAGTTGAAAGGTAGGGCAGCCCGATGAGCACCCTCGCCGTCCGCAAGGCCGCGCCGGCGGCGGGCACCACGCCCGGCACCGCCCAGGGCCCGCCCCTGCGCCGCCGCATCGCGTTCGTCCCGACCATCACGCTGCTGCTCGGCGCGGCCTACTGCCTGCTGCCGGTGGCCTGGGTGGTCGTCGCCGCCACCAAGTCCGGCCGCGAACTGTTCTCCACCTTCACCTTCCTGCCGGGCACGGGCTTCACCGGCAACCT
The DNA here is from genome assembly GCF_040628835.1 of Streptomyces sp. NPDC006134. Taxonomy (NCBI): domain Bacteria; kingdom Bacillati; phylum Actinomycetota; class Actinomycetes; order Kitasatosporales; family Streptomycetaceae; genus Streptomyces; species Streptomyces sp. NPDC006134. The sequence goes on from NZ_JBEXTV010000112.1 coordinate 335, forward strand.
CGCCGAGCTGAGCGCCTACCGCGACGGCGTGTACTGGCGGTGGATGGGCAACTCCGCCCTCTACGCCGGGCTCGGCGCCCTGCTGTCCACGGCCGTGTCGGCGCTCGGCGGCTACGCGCTCGCCGTGTACCGCTTCCGCGGCCGGGAGACGCTGTTCAACGTGCTGCTGGCGGGCGTGCTGATGCCGCCGGTGATCCTCGCCGTCCCGCAGTACCTGCTGCTCGCGCAGGCGGACCTGACGGACTCCCGCCTGTCGGTGCTGCTCCCGCAGATCCTCTCCCCGTACGGCGTGTACCTCGCGCGGATCTACGCCGCCGCGGCCGTGCCCGCCGACGTGGTGGAGGCCGGGCGGATGGACGGCGCCGGCGAGTGGCGGATCTTCACCCGGATCGCCCTGCCGATGATGCTGCCGGGGCTGGTGACGGTGTTCCTGTTCCAGTTCGTGGCCGTGTGGAACAACTTCCTGCTGCCGTACATCATGCTCAGCGACGACGAGAAGTTCCCGATCACGCTGGGCCTGCACACCCTGCTGGAGCAGGGCGCCAACACACCCGCCCTGTACACCCTGGTGATCACCGGCGCGTTCCTCGCGGTGTTCCCGCTGGTCGCGCTCTTCCTGGTCGTCCAGCGGTTCTGGAGCCTGGACCTGCTCTCCGGGGCCGTAAAGTCATGACCATGAGCAACACGGGGGCCCGGCGCAGACCGCCGACGATCCACGACGTGGCCCGCGAGGCGGGGGTCTCGCGGGGCACCGTCTCGCGCGTGCTCAACGGCGGGCACTACGTCAGCCCGGCCGCGCAGGAGGCCGTCAACGCCGCCATCCGCAAGACGGGGTACGTCGTCAACCGGCACGCCCGCTCGCTGATCACGGGCCGTTCGGACTCGGTGGGCTTCCTGCTGACCGAGCCGCAGGAGCGGTTCTTCGAGGACCCCAACTTCAACGTCCTGCTGCGCGGCTGCACCCAGGCGCTGGCCGCGCACGACATCCCGCTGCTGCTGATGCTGGCCGGGACGGACGACGAACGGCGGCGCATCATCCGGTACATCACCGCCGGGCACGTCGACGGGGTGCTGCTGGTCTCCAGCCACTCCGGCGACCCGGTCGCCGAGGAACTGCGGGCGGCGGGCGTGCCGCTGGTGGCGTGCGGCAAGCCGATCGGGCTGGGCTCCAAGGTGAGTTACGTGGCGGCGGACGACCGGGACGGCGCCCGCGACATGGTGCGGCACCTGCTGTCGCTGGGGCGGCGGCGGGTGGGCATGGTCACCGGCCCGCTCGACACCCCGGGCGGTGTGGAGCGTCTCGCCGGTTACAAGGAGGTGCTCGCCGAGGCGGGCGTCCCCGTCGACGAGGACCTCATCGTCTCCGGCGACTACAGCCGGGCCAGCGGCGAGGCGGGCGCCGAACGGCTGCTGGCGCAGGCCCCGGACGTGGACGCCGTGTTCGTGGCGTCCGACCTGATGGCGCAGGGCGTGCTGACGGCACTGCGGCGGGCGGGGCGCCGGGTGCCGCAGGACGTGGCGGTCGGCGGCTTCGACGACTCCCCCGCCGCCGTCGCCGCCAGCCCGGAGCTGACCACCATCCGGCAGCCCTGGGACCGCATCAGCGCCGAGATGGTCCGGGTGCTGCTCGCCCGGATCGGCGGGGAGGAACCGGCGGCGGTGATCCTGCCGACGGAACTGGTCAGACGGGGGTCGACGTAGCGGACGCGGAACCCGCCGTCCGTGCGGATGCGGCCCGGCCCGCCGGTGGCGGCGTACGTGCGCTCGCGCCGTCGCGAAACGGACCGCGCCGGCCGCCTCCACCCGGCAAAGCGGCCGGGACCGGCGGTCCCGGCCGCGTGGGTCACGGCCGGCCGGTGACGGCCGGCGCGGTCCGTTTCGCGACAGTCGTCCGTCCCGCGACGGTCACGAGCGGCACGTCACTGGTAGACCCGCACGTAGTCCACCAGCATCCGCGCCGGGAACGGGGTCGAGGCGTCGGGCGGTCCGGGCCAGTCGCCGCCGACGGCGAGGTTGAGGATCAGGTAGAAGGGGTGGTCGAAGACCCACGGACCGCGCGTCTGCTCGATCCGAGCCTTGTCGAGCGTGAGGACGGTCCGGCCGTCGAGGCTGTAGACGATGCCCTTGCTGTCCCAGTGGGCGGCCCACACATGGAAGTCGTCCGAGTAGTCGGCGTCCCCCGGAAGCCGGTAGGGGGCGCCGATCCCGCCGCCGCCGTTGTAGGCCGGCGCGTGGACGGTCGAGTACGAGGTCTTCACGTCCTTTCCGAGGACCTCCATGATGTCGATCTCGCCGTTGTACGGCCACGGGCGGCCGTCGAGGAAGTCGGCGCCCATCATCCAGAAGGCGGGCCACAGGCCGTTGCCCTTGGGCACCTTGATCCGCGCCTCGACCCGGCCGTACGTGAACTCGAACTTGTTGCCGGTGTTGATCCGGGCGGAGGTGTACTGGCAGGTGCCGCTCCCGGTGAGCGGGTCGGCCGGGCACGAGGTGCCGGGAGTGGCCTGCTTGCGTGCCTCGATGACGAGGTGGCCCGCGCCGTCCATGCTCACGTTGTCGTGGTCGGTGTAGTACTCCAGTTCGTTGTTGGGGCCGGTGCCGGGGTCCGCGGACCATTTGGCCGGGTCGGGCTTGGTGCCCGCCGGGGAGTCGAACTCGTCCTGCCAGACGAGCCGGGGCGGGTCGGCGGGGTCGGAGGGCGGCGGGGGCGGGGTGATGGGGGCTCCGCCGGTGCCGTACACCTGGAACTCCCACAGGGAGTAGCCGTACGGGGTGGCCCGCTCGGTGCCGTACACGCGGACGTAGCGGCCGGTGCCGGACACGGCCAGGGTCTGCTTGAACCCGGTGCCGGCCGTGGTCGAGTAGACCGGGGTCCAGTTGGTGTTGTCGGCCGAGACCTGGATCTGGAACGACTTGGCGTAGGCGGGGTCCCACTGGAGCACCACCTTGCTGATCTGCGCCGTCGCGCCCAGGTCGACGGAGATCCAGCCGGGGTCGGTCCAGCCGTTGGCGGGGCTGGTCGCCCAGCGGGTGGCGGGGTCGCGGTCGAAGGCGCGGGCCGGGACGCACTCCCGGCAGTGGCCGTCGTTCTGCGAGCTGGACGCCGCGCCGGTCCTGCCGTAGGACAGGAGCTTCTCGCCGGGGGCGGGGTCCGGGCCGCCGCCGGTGTCCTGGGTGCCGTACACCTGGAACTCCCACAGGGAGTAGCCGTACTGGGTGGCCCGCTGGGTGCCGTACACGCGGACGTAGCGGCCGGTCCCCGAGACGGTCAGCCGCTGACTGCCGCCGGTGCCCGCGCTGGTCTCGTGGACCGTGGACCAGGTGCGGGCGTCGGCGGACACCTGGATCTGGAACGCCTTGGCGTAGGCGGCTTCCCAGTTCAGGGCGACCTCGCTGATCCTGGCGGAGGCGCCCAGGTCGACCTGGATCCACTGGGGGTCGGCGAAGGCGCTGGACCAGCGCGTGCCGGGATCGCCGTCCACGGCGTTGGCGCCGGCGAACGGGTTCTCCGTGGACGAGACCGTCACCGGTCTGCCCTGGGAGAGCAGGGGGTCGGCGGCGTGGGCGGGCGGGGGGCCCGGTATGCCGGCGAGCGACAGCAGGGTGACCGCGAGGGCTATGAGCAGGCCCAGGCGGTGGCGCATCGGACTCACGGCGGCTCCTCGGAGTGAGGGGATGGGGTGAGTGGGGCGGGGAGCGCTCTTCGATGGGGGAGCCTGCTGCCGCCGGGGAGGGGTGTCAAGGGTTTACGTTCGCCTTGAGAAAACGTGTGATCCCTGTGTGGCGGGTCAGCCGCTCCTCCGGAGACGGCAGTTCCGGCGCGTGTCCTCCCGGACCGTGGGGCGGCTTCGCCTCCGGGGTCACGGAGCCGCGTTCCTCCTGGGGCGGCTGGGCGCGCCGGAAGCCGCCCCCACTTTGTCCCGCGCGGGGAAAAAGTGCCGCGATCTTGTGTGAAACGGGTTACGTGGTTCGACGAACCCCGCTAACTTCCTTGAAATGAACCGGTCATGAAGTGCGGCCGGCCGGCGGCGCGACGGCGCGCGCCCGTGCACCTCGTGGCAGTCCGAAGAGACCTGTCGTCATCCCACCCACCCATGGGAGACCCCTGTGCGCATGAGACCGCTCGGACACAGACGTGTCCGCACCTTACTGACCGCCGCGGCCTGCGCCGTCGGCTGTCTGCTGCCCGTGTCCCCGGCCGCCGCCCACCCCCGGGGCCCGGACCACGAAGCCGCAGAACCGGCCGCGGCCGCAGCGGAACCGGCCGCGGCCGCGGAGTTCCAGCAGGTCACGCTCGCCAAGGGGGTGACCGAGACGGGCGAGCCGATGTCGCTGGCGGTGCTGCCGGACCGGTCGGTCCTGCACACCTCGCGGGACGGCACCGTCCGGCTGACGAACGCGGCGGGGACCACCACCGTCGCCGGCAGGCTGGACGTCTACAGCCACGACGAGGAGGGCCTGCAAGGCGTCGCCGTGGACCCCGGCTTCTCGTCCAACCGGTACGTCTACCTCTACTACGCGCCCAAGCTGAGCACGCCGGGCGGTGACGCCCTGGCCGACGGCACCGCCGCCGACTTCGCCCCCTTCGACGGGGTCAACCGGCTGTCCCGGTTCGTCCTGAAGACCGACGGCACCCTGGACCTCGCCACCGAGAAGAAGATCCTCGACGTGCCCGCCTCCCGCGGCCTGTGCTGCCACGTCGGCGGCGACATCGACTTCGACGCGGCCGGGAACCTGTACCTGTCCACCGGCGACGACACCAACCCGTTCGCCTCGGACGGCTTCACCCCGATCGACGAGCGCGCCTCCCGCAACCCCGCCTACGACGCCCAGCGCTCCTCGGGCAACACCAACGACCTGCGCGGCAAGGTCCTGCGGATCAAGGTCAACGCCGACGGGTCGTACGCGATCCCGAGCGGCAACCTCTTCCCGCCCGGCACCGCGAAGACCCGCCCCGAGATCTACGCGATGGGCTTCCGCAACCCCTTCCGGATGAGCGTCGACAAGGCCACGGGCATCGTCTACCTCGGCGACTACGGCCCCGACGCCGGCACCGCGAGCCCCACCCGCGGCCCCGCCGGGCAGGTGGAGTTCAACCGGATCACCAAGGCGGGCAACTACGGCTGGCCGTACTGCACCGGCGACAACGACGCCTACGTCGACCACGACTTCGCCACCGGCGCCTCGGGGGCCGCGTTCGACTGCGCCGCTCCGAAGAACACGTCACCACGCAACACCGGACTGACCGACCTGCCTCCCGCGCAGCCCGCCTGGATCCCCTACGACGGCGGCTCCGTCCCCGAGTTCGGCTCCGGCTCGGAGTCCCCGATGGGCGGCCCGGTCTACCGCTACGACGCCGCCTCCACCTCCGAGGTGAAGTTCCCGCAGGAGTACGACGGCGACTTCTTCGCCGGCGAGTTCGGCCGCCGCTGGATCAAGCGCATCGAGTCCGGCGCCGACGGCACCGTGCAGTCCGTCAACCCCTTCCCCTGGTCCGGCACCCAGGTCATGGACATGGCTTTCGGTCCGGACGGCGCCCTGTACGTCCTCGACTACGGCACCGGCTACTTCAGCGGCGACCAGAACTCCGCCCTGTACCGCATCGAGCACGTCACCGGCAACCGCGCCCCGACCGCGCAGGCCAAGGCGGACGTCACCTCCGGCGCAGCGCCCCTGACCGTCTCCTTCTCCTCGGCCGGCAGCTCCGACCCCGACGGCGACGCCATCGGCCACACCTGGACCTTCGGCGACGGCGCCACCTCCACCGCCGCCGACCCCTCCCACACCTACACCGCCAACGGGCAGTACACGGCCACCCTCAAGGTCACCGACAGCACCGGAAGATCCGCGACGGCCTCGGTGCAGATCACGGTCGGGAACACCGCGCCCACCGTGCGGCTGGACCTGCCCGTGGACGGGCGGATCTACGACTTCGGCGCCGCGATCCCCTTCAAGGTGACGGTCACCGACCCCGAGGACGGCGCGGTCGACTGCTCGAAGGTCAAGGTCACCTTCATCATCGGGCACGACAGCCACGGCCACCCGCAGACCTCGGCCACCGGCTGCACCGGCACCCTCCAGACCCTGGCGGACGGCGAGCACGACCCCAACGCCAACATCTTCGGCGTCATCGACGCCGAGTACACCGACAAGGGCGCGAACGGCCAGCCCGCGCTGACCGCGCACGACCAGCACATCACCCAGCCCACCCACCGGCAGGCCGAGCACCACGGCGCCTCCGCCGGCGTCCAGGTCGTGGACCACGGCCCCGCACACGGCGGGAAGACCGTCGGCCACATCGACAGCGGCGACTGGATCTCCTTCACGCCGTACGCCCTCGACAACGCCACCGCGTTCACCGCCCGGGTCTCCTCCGCGGGCGCCGGCGGCACCATCGAGGTACGCGCCGGATCGCCGTCCGGCACCCTGCTGGGCACGGCGACCGTGCCGGTGACCGGCGGCTGGGAGACCTTCCAGGACGTGACGGCCGCACTCGGCAGCCAGCCGGCCGGGACGACGTCGCTGTACCTCGTCTTCAAGGGCGGCAGCGGCTCGCTCTTCGACGTCGACGAGTTCTCCTTCACCACCTCCGGGAGCGGCCCTCGCTCGGGTGCGGTCAAGGGGGTCGGCGGCACGTGCCTGGACGTCGACGGCTCCCGGACCGCCGACGGCACGAAGGTGCAGATCTGGACCTGCAACGGAACCGGCGCGCAGACGTGGACGGTCTCCGGTGACGGGACACTGAAGGCGCTGGGCAAGTGCCTGGACGTGTCGGGCGGCGGCAGCGCGGACGGTACGAAGATCCAGCTGTGGACCTGCAACGGCACAGGAGCGCAGAAGTGGGCACCCCAGCCCGACGGCACCGTCCGCAACCCGCAGTCCGGCAAGTGCCTCGACGCGTCCGGCGGCACCTGGAACGACGGAACCCCGGTCCACCTGTGGACCTGCCACACCGGACCCAACCAGAAGTGGACCCTGCCGTAGAAAGGAGGCGACCGTCCATGCGCACGTACCTGAAAGCGGCCCTCGGCCTGTTCGCCGGCGCCGCGCTCTGCCTGACCCCGCAGGCCGCGGCCCTGCCCGCGGCGGTGGACCACTCCGCCACCGCTCAAGCCCCCGCGGCGGCCGATCCGGCGTACGAGGTCCTCGTCTTCTCCAAGACGGCCGGCTTCCGCCATTCCTCGATCGACGACGGCGTCACGGCCCTGCGCGAGCTGGGCGCGGCGAACAATTTCACCGTCGAGGCCACCGAGGACGCCCAGGTCTTCACGGCCGGCGACCTCGCCCGGTACGAGGCGGTCGTCTTCCTGTCGACGACGGGCGACGTGCTGAACGCCGCCCAGCAGGCCGCCTTCGAGCAGTACATCCAGGGCGGCGGCGGATACGTCGGCATCCACGCCGCCGCCGACACCGAGTACGACTGGCCCTTCTACGAAGGGCTGGCCGGCGCCCTCTTCCACTCCCACCCGCACATCCAGTCCGCCACCGTCGAGGTGGAGGACCGGGCGCACGACGCCACCGCCCACCTGGGCAGCACCTGGCAGCGCACCGACGAGTGGTACAACTACCGCACCAACCCGCGCACCACCGCCCGCGTCCTGGCCTCGCTCGACGAGTCCAGCTACGCGGGCGGGAACATGTCCGGCGACCACCCGATCGCCTGGTGCAAGGACTACCAGGGCGGCCGGGCCTTCTACACCGGCGGCGGCCACACCGACGAGTCGTACACCGAGCCCGCCTTCCGCCGGCACCTGCTCGGCGGCATCCGCTGGGCCGCCGGGGCGACCGACGCCGACTGCCGCCCGGAGACCGGCTACACGCCCCTGTTCGACGGCTCGTCCACCACCGGCTGGAAACAGGCCGGGCCGGGCGGGTTCACCCTCACGGACGCCACCCTCACCTCCCACGGCGGGCTGGGCATGCTCTGGTACTCCGCCAAGGAGTTCACCGGCGACTACTCCCTCAAACTCGACTGGAAGGCGGCCGGGGACGACAACTCCGGGGTCTTCCTCGGCTTCCCCGCCTCCGACGACCCCTGGTCCGCGGTCGACAACGGCTACGAGATCCAGATCGACGCCACCGACTCGCCCGAGCGCACCACCGGCGCCGTCTACGGCTTCCGGTCCGCCGACATCGCCGCCCGCGACGCCGCGCTCAATCCGCCGGGTGAGTGGAACACCTACGAGCTCCGCGTCACCGGTGAACGGCTGGAGATCTTCCTCAACGGCCGCAAGGTCAACGACTTCACCAACACCGACCCGGCGCGGAGCCTGCGCCAGGGCCACATCGGCATCCAGAACCACGGCGACGGCGACGAGGTGTCCTTCCGCAACATCCGCGTCAAGCAGGGCGGCGGCCAGGAACCCGGCCCCCGCTCGGGTGCGGTCAAGGGGGTCGGCGGCATGTGTCTGGACGTCGACGGCTCCCGGACCGCCGACGGCACGAAGGTGCAGATCTGGACCTGCAACGGAACCGGCGCGCAGACGTGGACGGTCTCCGGTGA
>NZ_JBEXTV010000113.1:0-8810 GCF_040628835.1 Streptomyces sp. NPDC006134
GTCGCGGACGAGGTGGTGCCGGGTGGTGTGGTGCCGCTGGTGGTGTCGGCGCACAACGCCGCCTCGCTGGCGGGCCAGGCCGAACGGCTCGCGGCTTTCGTCGAAGGCGCCGACGAGGTGCCGCCGGCCTCGGTGGCCGAGGCGCTGGTCTCCCACCGGGCGCTGCTGGGTGAGCGTGCGGTGGTCGTGGCCGGCTCGCGGGACGAGGCGCTGGCCGGGCTGCGGGCGCTGGCCCGGGGCGAGAGCGCGCCCAACCTGGTGACCGGCAGCGCGGGCGGGCCGGGCAAGGTGGTGTGGGTGTTCCCGGGCCAGGGTTCGCAGTGGGCCGGTATGGGGCGGGAGTTGCTGGAGTCCTCGCCGGTGTTCGCGGAGCGGGTCGCGGAGTGCGCGGCGGCGCTGGAGCCGTATATCGACTGGTCGCTGGTCGACGTGCTGCGCGGGGAGGCGGATGCCGGGCTGCTGGAGCGTGTGGATGTGGTGCAGCCGGCCAGTTTCGCGGTGATGGTGGGGCTGGCCGCCGTCTGGTCGTCGGTCGGGGTACGACCCGACGCGGTGCTCGGGCACTCGCAGGGTGAGATCGCGGCGGCGTGCGTGTCCGGTGCGCTGTCGCTGGAGGACGCGGCACGGGTGGTGGCGCTGCGCAGCCAGGCGATTGCCGAGCGGCTGGCGGGGCGCGGTGGCATGGCCTCGGTCGCGCTGGCCGAGAGCGAGGCGGTCGCGCGCCTGGCGCGCTGGGCGGACCGGGTCGAGGTCGCCGCCGTCAACGGCCCCAACTCGGTGGTGGTCGCGGGCGACGCGGAAGCGTTGGACGAGGCGCTTGAGGCCCTCTCGCGCGACGGCGTCCGGGTGCGCCGGGTGGCGGTGGACTACGCCTCGCACACCCGGCATGTGGAGGACATCGAGAACACCCTGGCCGAGACTCTGTCCGGCATGGAGGCCCAGGCCCCGGCGGTGCCGTTCTACTCCACCGTCACCGGCTCCTGGGTCGAGGACGCCGGCGTGCTCGACGGCGGTTACTGGTACCGGAACCTGCGCGGCCAGGTCGGGTTCGGCCCGGCGGTCGCCGAGCTCCTGGCCCAGGGTCACGGCGTCTTCGTCGAGGTCAGTGCCCACCCGGTGCTGGTCCAGCCGATCACCGAGGCCGTCCACGACGCCGACGGTGACGCGGACGCGCTGGTGACCGGTTCGCTGCGGCGCGGCGACGGCGGTCTGCGCCGGCTCCTGGCTTCCATGGCCGAGCTGTTCGTGCGCGGTCTGCCCGTGGACTGGACCGGCGTCCTGCCGGCCGGAACCATGGCGGCGGGCGTGGAACTGCCGACGTACGCCTTCGACCACCGGCACTACTGGCTCGAGCCGGCCGGGACCCCCACCGACGCGACCTCCCTCGGACTGGCCGGAGCCGATCACCCGTTGCTCGGCGCGGTCGTCAGCGTGCCGGGCTCGGGCGGGCTCATGGCCACGTCGCGGTGGTCGCTCAGGACGCACCCCTGGCTCGCGGACCACCTGCTGTCCGGTGCCGTCGTCGTGCCGAACACCGCCCTGGTCGAGCTGTCCGTCCGGCTCGGCGACCTGGCCTCCGCCCCCGTCCTCGACACACTGACCGTCGACACGCCCGTCGTGCTGCCGCAGCACGGCAGCCGCGGCATCCAGGTCGTCGTGGGCGAGCCCGACGGGACGCGGCGGCGGCCGGTGGAGATCTACTCCCGTGCCGCGGACGCCCCGTTGGACGCGGAGTGGACCCGCCACGCGCACGGCACGCTGTCGCCCGCCGCCGACTGCGGGACGCCCGCCGCCCCGGAGCCGGACGGCGACGTCGTCGAAGTCGCCCTGGACGGTGCCGCAGCGGGGGACGCGGAGCGTTACGGGATGCACCCGGCCCTCCTCGACGCAGCCGTCCGTACGGTCGTCCCGAGCGGCATGCTCCCGTCGGTGTGGACCGGTGTGTCCCTCCTCGCGTCGGGTGCCACCGCACTGCGCGTGCGCCGGGGAGAGGCGTCGGCGCAGGGCGCACGTCTCCTGCTGACCGACCCCACGGGGCAGCCCGTCATGACGGTGGAGGGTGTGCGCGCGGCGCCGTTCTCCCCCGAGCGGGCGGGCATCGCCGGGGCCCTGCCGCACGACTCCCTGTTCCGTGTCGAGTGGACGCCGCTGCCGCTTCCCGCCGTGGACCGCGCCCCCGCCATGGCGGCCGTCGCGAGCGGCGCGGACGTCGCCGCCGTGGCCGGGGCGGACGGGACCGCTCCCGACGTCCTGCTGTACGACGCCCGGGCCGTGACCGCGGTGGGCGACCCCCGCGCGGCGGTCGGCGCGGCCCTCGCCGTTCTCCAGGCGTGGCTGGCGGAACCCGCCTTGGAGGAGACCCGGCTGGCCGTGGTCACGGGGAACTGCGACGGGCTCGACGCGGCCGCGGTGTGGGGTCTGGTGCGCTCGGCGCAGTCGGAGCACCCGGACCGGATCGTCCTCGTGGACCTCGATGACGGTTCCCGGTCGGAGCTGCCGGCCGTCGTCCTGAGCGGCGAGCCGCAGCTTCGGGTGCGCGGCGGCGTCGCCGAGGTGCCCCGTCTGGTACGGGTCTCCGCCGCGACCGGGGCGCACGCGCGTGCCCTCGACCCCGAGGGCACCGTCCTGATCACCGGCGGCACCGGAACGCTCGGTGCGCTGACGGCGCGGCACCTGGTCACCGCGTACGGGGTCCGTCACCTGGTCCTGGCCGGCCGGCGCGGCACGGCTCTGGAGCTGCACGAGGAGCTCGCCGCACTGGGCGCGACCGTCACCGTCACCGCCTGCGACACGTCCGACCGGGTCCAGGTGGAGGCGCTGATACGGGACATACCGGCCGAGCATCCGCTGACCGCGGTCGTGCACGCGGCGGGCGTCCTGGACGACGGCGTGCTCACCGAGCTGACCCCGGAACGTGTCGACACCGTGCTGCGGCCCAAGCTGGACGCGGCGCTGCACCTGCACGAGCTCACCCGGGAGCTGGACCTCGCCGCGTTCGTGCTGTTCTCCTCGGCCGCGGGCGTCCTCGGCAACCCGGGGCAGGCCAACTACGCCGCCGCCAATGCCTGCCTGGACGCCCTGGCACGGCAGCGGCACCGGCTCGGTCTGCCCGCCGTGTCCCTCGCCTGGGGCTACTGGTCGACGGTCAGCGCCATGACCGAGCACCTGGGCGCCGCCGACCTGCGGCGCAACCGGCGCATCGGCATGTCCGGCCTCACCGCCGCCGAGGGCATGGCCCTCCTGGACGCCGCCCTGACCCCCGGGACGGGCGCGGACGGAACGCTGGTGGCCGCGAAGCTCGACGTGCCGGCCCTGCGCCGCGCGGCGGCCGACGGTCCCGTGCCGGCGCTGCTGCGCTCTCTCGCGCCGACGCCGCGGCCGGCGGCCCGCTCCGCCTCCTCCTCCGGGACCCTGGCGGACCGCCTCGCCGCGCTGAGCGGCGCCGAGCGGGCCGAGGCCCTGGTCGGCCTGGTGCGGCGGCACGCTGCCGAGGTCCTGGGGCACAGCTCGGTGGATGCCGTGCGCGCCGACCGGTCGTTCAAGGACGCCGGCTTCGACTCGCTGACCGCGGTGGAGCTGCGCAACCGGCTCGTCCACGCGAGCGGCCTCACCCTCCCCCCGGCGGTCGTCTTCGACTACCCGAAGCCGGTGGCGCTCGCCGAGCACCTGGGCACCAGGCTCTTCGGCGACGCGCGGCGGCGCACGGACGACCCCGCCTCCGTCCCCGCCTCCGCCCCGGGCACGGGCGACGAGCCGATCGCGATCGTGGCGATGGCATGCCGTTTCCCCGCCGGGGTGCACAGCCCCGAGGACCTGTGGCGCATGGTCGCCGACGGAGTCGACGCCGTCACCGGGTTCCCCGACGACCGCGGCTGGGACACCGACCGGCTCTTCGACCCGGACCCCGACCACGCCGGCACCACCTATGTGCGCCACGGCGCCTTCCTCGACGACGCCGCCGGGTTCGACGCCGCCTTCTTCGGCATCTCGCCCAACGAGGCGCTGGCGATGGACCCGCAGCAGCGGCTGCTGCTCGAGACGTCCTGGGAGGCATTCGAGCGGGCCGCGATCGACCCGACGACGCTGGCCGGGCAGGACGTCGGCGTGTTCGTCGGCGTCAACAGCCACGACTACAGCGTGCGCATGCACCAGGCGTCCGGCGTCGAGGGCTTCCGCCTCACCGGCGGCTCGGCCAGCGTCACCTCCGGCCGCGTCGCCTACCACCTCGGCCTCGAGGGCCCCGCCCTCACGGTCGACACGGCCTGCTCCTCCTCGCTGGTGGCCCTGCACCTGGCGGCGCAGGCGCTCAACCGCGGCGAGTGCACCATGGCCCTGGCGGGCGGTGTGATGGTGATGGGCACCGTCGAGACGTTCGTGGAGTTCTCCCGGCAGCGCGGCCTAGCGCCCGACGGCCGGTGCAAGGCGTTCGCGGACGGCGCGGACGGCACCGGCTGGTCCGAGGGGGTGGGCCTGCTCCTGGTCGAGCGGCTCTCGGACGCCCGCCGCCGCGGCCACCAGGTCCTGGCGGTGGTCCGCGGGTCGGCCGTCAACCAGGACGGCGCGTCCAACGGCCTGACCGCCCCGAACGGTCCCTCGCAGCAGCGGGTGATCCGCAAGGCCCTGGCCCACGCCGGTCTGTCGACGACGGACGTGGACGCCGTCGAGGCGCACGGTACGGGTACGACGCTCGGGGACCCGATCGAGGCGGAGGCGCTGCTGGCGACGTACGGGCAGGGCCGCGATCCGCAGCGGCCGCTGTGGCTCGGCTCGGTGAAGTCGAACCTCGGCCACACGCAGGCCGCGGCGGGCGTCGCCGGTGTGATCAAGATGGTTATGGCGATGCGGCACGGCGTCCTGCCCCGGACGCTGCACGTGGACCGCCCGTCGACCCACGTCGACTGGTCGTCGGGCGCGGTGGAGCTGCTGACGGAGGCGCGGGAATGGCCGCGCGACGGCCGCCCGCGCCGGGCCGGCGTGTCCTCCTTCGGCATCGGCGGCACCAATGCGCACGTCATCCTCGAAGAGGCCCCCGGCGCACCGTCCTCGGCCGAGCCGGCTCCGGACGAGCCGGTGGTCGACGAGCCGACAGCGGACGAGCCGGCGGCCGGGCCGACGGCGGCCGACGCCCCCGTCCTCCTGCCGGTGTCCGCGAAGACGGCGGCCGGGCTGCGCGGACAGGCCGAGCGGCTGGCCCGCTTCCTCGACGGGCGTCCCGACGTACGTCTCGCCGACGCCGCGCACGCGCTCGCCACCGCCCGTGCCCACCTCGACCACCGCGCGGTCCTGCTGGCGTCCGACCGGGAGCGGGCACGGGCCGGCCTCACCGCCCTCGCGGCGGGCACGGCGGGCTCCGCGGTCGTCATCGGCGCCCCGGCCGACGGCAAGCTGGCCGTGCTCTTCACCGGGCAGGGCAGCCAGTGGGCGGGCATGGGCCGCGGGCTCGCCGAGACCTTCCCGGTCTTCGCGGACGCCTTCGCCGCCGCGTGCGCCGCCCTGGACGCGCGCCTGGCGGGGCACGCGGAACGCCCGCTGCGCGACGTCGTCCTCGCCGAGCCCGGATCGGCCGACGCCGCACTGCTCGACCGGACCCTGTACACCCAGACCGGCCTGTTCGCCCTGGAGACCGCGCTCTTCCGGCTCTTCGAGTCCTGGGGCGTACGGCCGGACCTCTTCGCGGGCCACTCGATCGGCGAGATCACGGCCGCGCACGTCTCCGGAATCCTCGACCTGGACCAGGCCGCCGAACTCGTCGCCGCGCGCGGCCGGTTGATGCAGGCCCTGCCCGGGGGCGGCGCGATGGTCGCGGTCCAGGCCACCGAGGCCGACGTGGCGCCGCTGCTCGACGGGGCCGGGGGAGAGGTCTGCGTCGCGGCGGTCAACGGCCCCGGCGCGCTGGTCCTCTCCGGCGCCGAGGACGCCGTCCTCGCGGCCGCGGGCGAACTGGCCGGGCGCGGCCACAGGACGCGCCGGCTGACCGTCAGCCACGCCTTCCACTCGCACCTGATGGAGCCCATGCTCGACGAGTTCCGCGCGGTCGCGGAGCGGCTCGAGTACCGGCCGGGCGACGTTCCCGTCGTCTCCACCCTGACCGGCGAGCTCGCCCGGGACGGACAGCTCGCCGCCCCCGGCTACTGGGTCGACCAGGTGCGGCACGCGGTGCGGTTCGGCGACGCCCTCGCCGCGCTCGGCGCACAGGGCGCCACGACCTACCTCGAACTGGGCCCGGGCGGCGTCCTCGCCGCGCTGGCGCTCGCCGCGCCCGGCGTCCGGGAGCAGGGGTGCGTCGCCACTCTCCGCAAGGACGGCAGCGAGCCCGCCGATGTCCTGACGGCCCTCGCGCGGCTGCACGTACGCGGCGTGGCCGTGGACTGGCCGGCCGTCCTCGGGCACCCGGCCACCGGGACCCGGACCGTGACCGGGACCGAGCTGCCCACGTACGCCTTCCAGCACCAGCGGTACTGGGTCGAGACCGACACCGCCCCGGCGGGCGGCGCGGAGGCCCTCGGCGCCGTGAGTGCCCGGCACCCACTGCTCGGCACCGTCGTCGAGGTACCGGGCGACGGAGGTGTCGTCCTCACCGGACGCCTGACGCCGCGCAGCCGCGGGCTGTCCGCCGTCCCCGGCGCGACGGACGGCGCCGTGCGGGTCCCGGCCGCCGCCCTCCTGGAGATGCTCGTCAGGGCGGGCGACGAGGTGGGCTGCGGAGGCATCGAACAGGCCGTCGTCGAGGCGCCGCCCACGATCCCGGAGCACGGCCACCTCCAGATCCGGGTCTCGGCCGGCGCCCCGGGCCCGGACGGCCGCCGCCGCGCCACCGTCCACGGCCGCACCTCCGACGGGGAGCAGGCACCGTGGACGTGCCACGCCCGTGCCGTCCTCCTCCCCGGAATGCCGCAGCCGGCCTTCGACCTGCGGACCTGGCCGCTGCCCGCGGACAGTGCCGGGTCCCCGCCCGGCGCGCACCGCGTGTGGCAGCGGGACGGACGGACCTTCGCGGAGATCGCGCTCCCGGACGGACCGGCCGACGAGGCGGCCGAGTTCACCCTGCACCCCCTGCTCCTCGACACCGTGCTGCGCGTCCTGGACGCCGCCGATGCGACCGGAACCGGGCCGCGCGACCTGTCCGACTGCGCCGCCCTTGCGGTGTACGCGCAGGGTGCCGCGGCACTGCGGGCGCGGATCACTCCGGTGGCCGGCGGGCGGCACCTCGTCGAGCTGGCGGACCCCGCCGGCGAACCCGTCGCCGTACTGGGCCCGCTGAGCCTGGACGCCGTCCACGGAGAAGACGCCGACGTGCCCGTACAGCCGTCCGCGTCCCCGGCGGCGGGCGGCACGACCCGGCGCGTGGTCGCCCGGAGCGAGGGCGCGGGCGAGGCGTTCGCCGGACGGCTGGCCGGGCTCCCGGCCGAGGAACAGCACCGCGTGGTGACGGACCTGATCAAGGAGAGCGTCGCGGTCGTGCTCGGCCACCGGGACGCGGACGGCTTCGACTTCGAGGCCGGGCAGCCCTTCGAGAGCCTCGGGTTCGACTCGCTCGGCGCGGTCAGACTCCGCAACCGGCTGCACGACCTCACCGGCGTCGACCTGCCCGCCACGCTCGTCTTCGACCACCCCACCCCGCAGGCGCTGGCCCACCACCTGCGGGCCGCGCTCCTGGGTGAGGACACCCGGGTGACGGACCCGGCCCCGGCCGTGGCGGCCGCCGACGAGCCGATCGCCATCGTCGCGATGAGCACCCGGCTGCCGGGCGGCGCCGACACTCCTGAGGAGTTGTGGAATCTCGTCATGGAGCGGCGGGACGCGGTGTCCGGCTTCCCGCTCGACCGCGGCTGGGACCTCGAAGGCCTGTACCACCCGGACCCGGACCACGCGGGCACCTCGTACACGAAGCAGGGCGGGTTCCTGCACGAGGCCGCGCAGTTCGACGCCGCGCTGTTCGGGATCTCGCCGCGTGAGGCCCTCGCCATGGACCCGCAGCAGCGGCTGCTCCTGGAGACCTCCTGGGAGGCGCTGGAGCGCGCCGGTATCGACCCCCTGTCCACCCGGGGCAGCGACATCGGCGTCTTCACCGGGATCGTCCACCACGACTACGTGACCCGCCTCCGCCAGGTGCCCGAGGACGTCCAGGGCTACCTCATGACCGGTACGGCGGCGAGCGTGGCCTCCGGCCGGGTGTCGTACGTCTTCGGCTTCGAGGGACCGGCCGTCACCGTGGACACGGCGTGCTCGTCGTCGCTGGTGGCGATGCACCTGGCGGCGCAGGCGCTGCGCCAGGGCGAGTGCTCGATGGCCCTCGCCGGCGGCGCGACGGTCATGGCCAGTCCGGACGCCTTCCTGGAGTTCTCGCGCCAGCGGGGGCTGTCCGCCGACGGCCGCTGCAAGGCGTTCGCGGACGGCGCCGACGGCACGGGCTGGGCCGAGGGTGTGGGCGTCGTGGTCCTGGAGCGCCTGTCGGTGGCCCGGGAGCGCGGCCACGAGGTCCTGGCCGTGCTGCGCGGCAGTGCGGTCAACCAGGACGGCGCGTCCAACGGCCTGACCGCGCCCAACGGTCCCTCGCAGCAGCGGGTGATCCGCAAGGCGCTCGCGAACGCGGGGCTGTCCGCGGCGGATGTGGATGCGGTGGAGGGCCACGGGACGGGTACGGCGCTGGGCGATCCGATCGAGGCGCAGGCGCTCCTGGCGACGTACGGGCAGGGGCGTGACCCGGAACGGCCTCTGTGGCTGGGGTCGCTGAAGTCGAACATCGGGCACACGCAGGCCGCCGCGGGCGTGGCCGGTGTGATCAAGATGGTGCAGGCCCTGCGGCACGG
>NZ_JBEXTV010000114.1:0-8353 GCF_040628835.1 Streptomyces sp. NPDC006134
AACCGACGACTCCGCCCTGCCCACCGAACTCACCGCATAGCCTCAAAACGAGATCACCGAGTGGCCGTCGATACACCACTCCAGCGGACGTGACCGTGTGGCGCACACCTGACTGAAAGACAAACGCCACGGTTCCTTGAGTCGCTGACCTAAGCAGCAGTCAGCTACTTTGGACCGCACGGTCACCCGTCGCGGACTGACTCACCGTCCGCCGACGCCACGCGATCCACGACTCGCTGACAGCATGCACCCCACCGTGTCGAGCTGCACTTTCTGCCACCGTACTCACCCGAGCTCAACTCCGGGCGCTGACCAAGCCGATCTCAAGCCCAGCCTGCACAGCCGGAGCCGAGACCGAGAGCAGACCCAACTCGCCGCCGAACGCCACGGCCCCGCCATGCCAACGCTCGAAGGAAGCGCTGACGTGCGCGGGCGCGCCGCGCTGATCCGACATCTCTTCCGGGCTGCTGGGCCGTTCACGGACTGACTCCTGGGTCGGGCCCCCGATCAGCCGTACGGCATCGCTCACCAGCCGACCGGGGGTGCCCCGATTCTGTCCCTACTGGTCGGTGGCCGAGGGCGCTTCAACCTGGCGAAGCTTGCGGCGACGCGTCCATGCTCGACCGAGGTAGGCGACCAGCGCAACGATTCCCGTTGTCACGAGTTCGCTGGGCATCTGGGAGAGCAAGCCACTGACGATCTCCTGACAGAGTTGAGCGACCATCACGAGCACTTCCTTCCGTTCGTCGAGCACCGTTGGAAAGAGGATCCGGCCGGACCACGGCCCATTCGCCGCGCTTGAACCGCGACGCCTCGCGGGTAAATAACTCCCGTCGCGACTGTTTGGGGGGCAGATGGTCAGGGGACGTCCAGGGAAGCCGAGTGCAGGCTTCGGATCCAATCCGAACGCCTACATCGGCTGGTTGGCACGGACCCATCGTTACAACTCGACGGACCTCGGGCTGGCCACAGCGTCCTCGTTCGCCGCACGCCTCGAGCGCCTGCCTGGAGCGAGGCCCATCGGCCCGGCGATGATCTCTCGGCTCGAGAGCGGTTCAGCAACGTGGCAACGGGAACACCTGAGCGCCTATGAGACGCTGCTGAACCTTCCTCCGGGCCAACTCCTGGCCCCCGCTTACAAGATCTTCGGCGTGCTGGGACGCCAGGGGGCCGTGTCCCTCGTCCAGACCCGCTACTCGGCGCACGACGAGCAGCGCGCCGCGGATCTCGTGGACACGCTCACCGGCGAAGACCCGGCAACCTCGGTCGACTGGGATTTTCTCTCCGGCTATCTGCTGGCCTCGCGACGCCGGCTGGGTCGACGAACCTGGGAGTCGCTCTGCGAGCGGCTACTGCTGGAGCTGTGCGCGTCGCAGGGACTCGACCAGGAGATCAGAGCCGAAGCGCTGGTGCGCTTCGCTCACCTGGATTTGGCGACGGACATCGCCAACGAGGTGGCCCAGGCCGTGATGGTCCAGAAGGGGAACCCCACCTCCTTCATGCCCCTCAAGGTGTTCCAGCAGATTCCGGAGAAGGCGCCGGCTGCCTGGATCTCACGGGCTCTCCTGAATCCTCCGGACCGCTGGCTCCTGCGTGAACTCTTCAGCAGCGTAGCCGTGCTGGTGGGCTCGGGAACGTGGCATCCCTCGTCCGAGCGGTTGCGCGCGATCCGACGGGAAAGTATCGAGACAACGCTGGACAACGACATCGAACTGGAAGTCCGGCGCTCCAGCCTTCAGCTCTTCCGCGCACTCCAGGGCACGGGCACCGGCGGGGCAGCGCGGGCGCTGCCGCCCGGGGCTACGCCGGAGCTTCTCTACCTGGCCAAGGCGGAAGGCGCGGGCGACCAGCAGAATGCCCGATACCAGGGCATCAGTGCACGGGTCGCGGCCGAGATCCAAGCCGTCGGGCTGCGGTCCCAGAGCAAGTGGGCGCGAGGGGAGGATCCGGGTCTCGGCCTGATCCTTCAGCAGTGCCTCTTCGGCCGGAGCGACGACCTGCGCAGCGCATCCACATCGATACTGACGAGCTCCGGATACGTCGACCCGCTGCGAGCCGTGCTCGCGCGCGACCTCAACAGCGGGAAACTTCATGAGGACAGGGTGGTCGCGCGGGCTTTCATTCGGTTGTTTGGGAAAGTCGCAGCTGGCCCGGGGGACGGAAGCGCGCTGCTGCGAGTCGTCGGTTCCGAGCACATCGACATCGATACGAGGATCCAGGCAGGTTGGGCCCTTGCGAACGCCGGGCCGCGGCTGCCCAGGGCTGTGACCGACTCGGCGTTGGAAGTATGTCGACGCCGATCCTTCGGAGTGCAGTCGGTGACGGCACTGCGCGCTGCTGTCGCAACCTGTGGTCGAGCCTCGAACACCGATGCGCTGCAGTCGCTGCTCGACGATCCGACTACCGCACTGTCGGTCCGCGACGAGTGCAACTGGTGGAGGTCACTCCCGCGCCATGTACTGCCGATTCCGTCGGATACAGAGGAGCGCGCGACGTTGCAAGTGCCACGCGGTGCCGAGCGGCTTGCTTAAGGTGGTGAACTGCGTCATGACCGGTCGACGCACCGACTCAGCAGTTCAGGCGCTGGTCAATAGGTAGGCCCACGTGCTTGCGCTTCCCGCTCGTCCGCCCGCACGGACACCAACGAGCAAGTAGGGTGTGGGATCCATCACAGCTTGGGTGAGGAAAGGCACACGATGCGCTGCTGCTATGCGACACCGACCACGTCGTCTGCCGCCCCGTAAAGCGACACGCCCTGCGGGGGACATAGTCGCTGCGGAAACAAAGCGCAGCGAAGAAGGCCCTGCTGTACGGGACTTCGTGCGCCTGTCCGACGCCTGGGCCGGCCGAGCGGACCTGTACGAGGCTGTGATGGACGGCTACGGCCGCCCGTTCACCCCGGCCGAGGAGCAGTACCTGGCCGTACTGGCTGCCCTGGACGCCCTCTCCGGTATCCAGTACGGCGCCGCCCACGGCGACCCGGAGCTCGTCGAACGCGGTCGCCGCACCTTCGCCCGCCTCCGCGCCACGGGCCGCCCATGACCACCGCATCACACCAGTTGAGGAGCAGCACCGTGGGATACGCCCGCCGCGAGGAGTGGCAGCAGCACTACGCCGACGGGAAGAACTTCCGGCAGTTGGGCGAGACTGAGCGAGCGCTACTCGCCGAGCACACCCCTGTCCCGGGCGGTGGCGGTCAGGCACTCGACGTGGGCTGCGGCACCGGTTGTTTCTGCAGAGGCCGTGTCCCCCGCTGATCGTGTCGCTTTACGAGGCGGCCAACGACGTGGTCAGTGTCGTATTGCAGCAGCGCATCGTGTCGCTATCCCCATCCAGAGCTGTGACGAAGCCCACTCTCTGCTGGCTCTACCCACCCCGCCTCGACAAGATCCGCCGAACTACTGTGCCTCACAGCCCGGTTGGGGCGATGCATCTCTCCTTTCCCTTGGCGTGCGTGCGGGGAAGCCGTCAGAATCTGAAGGTGACAGGGATCTCAGAGGATGCAGCAGTTTCGGCGGTTTGGGACCAGCAGAGCATCTGGTCTCAGAGTGCGAACCGACTCAAGGCGTCAGTCGAGCGGGCACGTGCGTTGGCATTGGCTCTGGGCATTGCTGCTGCAGGGATGGGGACGGCGGCGTCCCAGATGATGAGCTGGAACTCCCTACTGGGCAAGACACTCGCCTTTGCCGCCGCGGCTGCTGCTGGAGCGGCTCCCCTAGTGGCACAGCGCGGCGGCCCGAATCGGTTGAGCGATTGGACGCGCCTGCGGGCAGTGTCCGAGGCGCTCAAGGCCGAGGTGTATACCTATCTGGCTCGAGTTGGTCCTTACCGCACGGCGACGTCGCCCACAGCGCTGCTCGCCGAGCGCAGCCGCAGCTACCGTTCCGACGGCATCGACCTGGCGCGTTACACCACAGGGATCGCCGCACAGCCGCGATCGATCCCGGCGGTAGTCGATGCCGACACCTACGTGGAGCATCGCCTGCGACAGCAGATCACGACGTACTACCGGCCCAAGGCCGAGGCGATGCATCGCAAGGTCCGGTTCGTCGAACGGATCGAGTTGCTGCTGGGGGGCTTCGGCGTGGTCCTCGCTGCTGCCGCGGGTGCCTTTTCCATGGAGCGGGCGGCTGCGTGGGTTGCAATCGTCGCGTCGGTCCCGATCGCGGTAACCGCACACGCAGTCGCTCAGCGGTACGCGTATCAACAACTGGAATTCACGCGCACCGCTGAGGAGTTGGAGCGCCTGCTCGAACGATGGGGTACAACACCCCATCACTCCACGGAGTTCGCCGACGAATTCGTCGCTGATTGTGAAGGTGTCATCTCCGTCCAGAACGAGGCATGGATGATCCGCTGGAACGTGGGGTGAACCGTTCCGTGAGTGGGGCGGCTTTCAGCATGGTGACCTGTAGTGCTCCCTCGGTGCGGCATCCTGCCAGTCGGAGTTACTGAGTGGGCCCGTGAGCATTCCGCACAGAGCCGCTGCCCACGCCGAAGGGTCTACACGGATCCTCGTGATGCCATTTCCGTCCGCGACGTCGATCCGGGTGGCATCCGGGCTGAAACCGACAGACGCGTCGCGTTGTGTCACGAACAAATCGGGACCAACCTTACGGTGACTCGCGACGTCCCACAGGCTCAGAGCCACATCGGAAACATCCCCATCTCCGACTACAGCCAGGGTAAGACCGTCGGGACTGAACAGCACACGAGAAACGCCCCCTTCGGGTACTAGGCTTGTCCCGATCTTCTCTTGGGTAGTGACGTCCCACAAGGTCACGGAACCACCACCCCAATCGCCGTTGTTGTCCTCACCGACTGTCGCGAGGACGCGTCCGTCAGGGCTGAGCGCGGCATTCTTGGCGTTGCGGACTTTGAAGGAGAGCTGGTTTCCAGTTGCGGTATCCCACAAACTGACGGTCTGTTGACGGTCAGTGAGAGCCAGCATCGCTCCGTCCCCGCTAAGTGCAGCTTGGTCAGCGAATCCCTCACTAACGGGATCCGGACCATAACTATGGGTCTCATATCCGGTTGAGAGATCCCACTTCGCGACCCTTGATTCCCCCTGTAGCGTGCCGTACAGCTCTCTACTGTCGGGGGAGAAAAGCAGCGTCGGGAGACCGCTCTTCAGCCCGGGTGTGTAGTGCATTTGCGCTACGTGACGGCCACTAGGCACCTCGAAGACTTCGACCGGGGAGCGTTGGGCTGTGCCTGCACGCTCGGCCACGGCAAGCAGTGATCCGTCCTTGTTGAACGCCAAGGTCGTGCCCGTCTCGGCCAGGCGGATCGTGCCGGTGAGGGTTCCTGTGCGACTATCCCGCAGTTGCACCACGGGCTGCTGAGAGTCCGCTGTGGCGAAGGTGTTCGTGCTGGGACTCACTGCGAACCCGTTGAATGGGGCCTTGGCCTTGGGGAGGGCGTGGTGCTCGGCGAGCCGTCCGGTAGTCGTGCGTTCCCAGATGACCACTGACCCGTCCTTGGTCACGGTTGCAACCCGTTTTCCGTCAGCGGTGGCTGTTTCGCGGTCACCGTCCGTGTCGCTGTACTGGGGCTCGACAGGAGCTTCCGCTCGGATGGCGTGGGCAGCTTCCTTTTGGCCGGTCGTGGTCCGCAGCCTCTTGTGTGACTTCAGGTCCCACAGCTCCCAACGCCTCATGTCTGGCGAGTGGACTACCGCATGCCGGCCATCTTCCATCAGGAGACCGTAGTTCAGCGACATATTCTTTGATGGAATCCAAGGGCGGGAAGATCCTGGCTCATAAACCCTGGCCTCACCTACAAGGTCCGCCGTCTCACCGTAGTTCACCACCACACCGTCATCTGTGGTATAGCCCTCGAAACTCCAACCCGATGTGGAGATCGTTTGCCGAGTCCGCAGGTCTGGCAATCCGAGCACCTGCACTCTTCCCTCCCTTCCGCAGGTTACAGTCTTACCTGAGGGTGCCATTTCGGCCACATCGCACGAAATGACCTTCAAAGTGCGGTGGTTAGGAACATCCCACACGGCAATCGATGCTCCAGCGCCGAATACTCCTCCAGCCATGAGAATTTTTCCATTCGGGCTCAGCCCGCCGCCGCTGTCACCGATTGAACCTGTGCCTCCGGTCCTTGGGACCGAGAAGCTTTCCTTGATTTGCAGAGAATCGGTGTCCACTAGGTCGACCTGCTCGCCATGCTGTCCGGTCCGCAACGCCAGAGTCTTACCATCGGCGGTAAGGGAACGAGCCCCGCCGTCACCCCAACTGAGCAGAGTTCCTTGCAAAGTTCCTCGACTGCGTGCCGTATTCGCATCCCAGATCTGGACGTTGCCGTAATCCCGCTCGATAAAGAGCAGTCCTCCATCAGGGCTGAAAGACAGCCGCGACACCACACCCTTCTTAGGCGGAATGATGGTGCGTACCTTGTTGAGGTTCGCCAGGTGTGCGGCCAATGCGCTCTGAGCCTCGGCCGTGGACTCCTGGCCGTAGGCGGCCAAAGCCAACTGAACGGCCTTCTCCGGTTCAGTCTTGGACAGACCTAGCGAGGCGGAGGCAAGCTTTCGAGAGAGCGCCGTACGTCGCTGGTTCTCGGCATCCCCCTGTGCAGATACAGCCAGCGAACTTAGGCCGACCACGGCTGCAGTGACGACGGCAACGCCGGCCCGGAGACGCCTAGCACGCCGCTTGGCCGCGCGCCGACTATCACTGAGATATCGGATCTCTCGCTCGGTCAGACCAATTTCGTGTTCCTCACCCCAAGGATGCTCTTGCCATTTTTCAGCAAGAGCTAGTTCCTCAGCGCGGAGCAACAGACCGTCTTTGCAGCCACTCTCCCACCACTCGTGAGCTAGATTACCCAGGCGCGTGTGGAAGGCATCCCAGCGATGGCGTTGCGTGACGAAGGTAACGATGCGCTGAATCCCTCGGTCGGGATCTTCATCGCTTCCCTCAATCATGTGGAAGCTCTGGTATGAGCGGAGCGGTTCCCAACCATGCTCGTTCATTGCGGCCGTGACGCCCGTGGCCAGGTTCGGGTCGATGATGACAGGCAGAATCCGCTTGTGTAAATCGATTGCCTTCATGCACTCGTCCCGACAGTAAGGGGACCGCAGTGAATCCTCACTCACGAGGAGGATGAAGGCATCGGAGGTTCGGATTCCCTCGTCGATAGCCTGCCGCCACTTCTCGGAGGGCTCGATCGCCTCCCAGTCCACCCAGACGTGGCGCAGCTTGCCTTCCAGACTCTCTCGGATCCCACGGGCGACGGCGCCGTCCTTGCGTGAGTAGCTGAGGAACACCTTGCCCGTCGCTTCCGGCAACGGGGCGTCCGTCCGTAGCTCGGAGGAGGCGTCGCTGAACGGGTCCGATGTCGTGCCGAGCCGTGATGCGAGATCCCGGAGGAGGGCCGAAGAGAGAGCTGCCAGCAGTCCGGCGCCGACGACCAGTCCCACCCAGTATTGCTGATGTTCGTATGTCGGCCCGAACAGGCTGGCGGAGAACTGTGCGTCGAGCCAACGTACTGCGTCTCCAACTTGCTCCATGGCTGGAGCAACTTCGGCTGTGCCGAACGCAAGTGGGCGGCCCACGGTCCGCAGAACCCAGGCGCCGCCACCCGCGATCCCTGCAGCAACGAGGGCATGGGTAGCGAGAAACCATCCCGAGGTGCGTACAGACCGTCGGCCTCCCCGCCCGATGTCCTCCTGCCCGAGGGGAACACCTTCCACCGTTATTTGAATCCCAGCCCACCAGGCGGTGCCCCCGATGCCGAGGGGCAGGAGCGTCACGGCCTCCCAGAAGAAAAAGCTTCCGGACGGTGCCACGGTGACCTGCCATGCCAAAGCGACGGCAGTGGCGAACGGCACCGCGAGGGCCTCCGGCCGCAACAGACGTTGCCAAGCCCAGGAAGCCTGAAGCTTGCCGATCTTCCCGGCCTTCCAGATGGCTACCGGTGAAGGACCTGGGAAGTACACAAAGAGCGGCACGTACAACCCTAGGAGTGCAGCCGATGGCCCGAAGAACGGGTAGAAGAGCGCCCAACTGACCAGGCAGGAGGCAAGCCAGGCCGCTGTCCTCTTGATGCCCGGCCGACGCTCCCTTGAAGTCGATTCGTCTGGTGAAGAATGCGCCTCGCGCGCCACACCTGCCCCCGTGTGCGATCGTCCACCTGCAAGACGAAGTGCAGACTACCGATGCCGGCAACCGGTTGGCGTCATGCCCTTCGATCCGACTGGTCATACACACAAGCGGGTTACCGCATGAGACCGAACAACAAGATACTGAGCCGTTTCCAACCTGGCTGAGAGACCGGCCGGTTGGTGTGGGGGCGGCGTTGAGGAAGAGGTGAAGCTCCTGGTAGATGGGTTGTCGACCAA
>NZ_JBEXTV010000115.1:0-7825 GCF_040628835.1 Streptomyces sp. NPDC006134
GTCGAGCTGGCCGTACGGGCCGGTGACGAGGCCGGGTGCGGCGTGCTCGAGGAGCTGGTGATCGAGGCGCCCCTCGTCGTGCCGGAGCAGGGCGGGGTGCGGGTCCAGGTCGCCGTGGGTGCCCCGGACGACAGCGGCTCGCGCACCGTGGAGGTCCACTCGCAGCGCGAGGACGCCCCCGGCGACGGGGACGCGTGGACGCGGCACGCCACCGGCACGCTGTCGCCCGCGCCGTCGGCTCGTCCCGCGGACTTCGACTTCGCCGCCTGGCCGCCGCAGGGCGCCAAGGCCGTCGACGTCGGCGGCTTCTACGACGCACTGCGCGAGCGCGGCGTCGGCTACGGTCCCGCCTTCCAGGGCGTGCGCGCGGTGTGGCGGCGCGGCGAGGAGGTCTTCGCCGAGGTCGCCCTGCCCGAGGAACAGCGCAAGGACGCCGACGGGTTCGGCATCCACCCCGCCCTCCTGGACGCGGCCCTCCAGACCGGGTCGTTCCGGGCCGTGACGGGCACGGGCACGGACGCGGAGGACGGGGCCGGGCAGCCGCTCCTCGCGTTCTCGTGGAACGGCCTGGTGTTGCACGCGGCGGGCGCCTCGGCGCTGCGGGTGCGCGTCGCGCCGAACGGCCCGGACGCGCTGTCGGTCCAGGCGGCCGACGAGACCGGCGCCCTGGTCGTGACGATGGACTCGCTGGTGTCGCGCGCCGTGTCCGCCGAGCAACTGGAGAGCGCGGCGGACACGGCGGCCGCCGACGCGCTGTTCCGGGTGGACTGGAGCGAACTGCCGCCGGTCCAGGGGGCGCAGCCGGCGCCGGCGTGGGTGCCCGTGGCCACCGCGGACGAGGTGGCGGCCCTGGCGGCCGAGGCACCGGCGGTGGCCGTCCTCGAAGCCGTCGGCGGCGAGGGGGACGACGCCGTACTGGCGCTGACCTCCCGGGTCCTGGGGGTCGTCCAGGCGTGGCTGGAGGCGGACGCCCTCGAGGAGTCGCAGCTCGTCGTGGCGACCCGGGGCGCGGTGCCCGCCGGTGACGGCACGGTGACCGATCCGGCCGGATCGGCGGTGTGGGGCCTGGTGCGCGCCGCGCAGGCCGAGAACCCGGACCGCATCGTCCTGATCGACACCGGCACCGGCACCGACACCGGCACCGACGGCCACGGCGACGGCCCGGTGTCCGTCCTCGGTACGGCCCTGGCCACCGGCGAGCCGCAGCTCGCGGCACGCGGCAACACCCTCTCCGTACCCCGGCTCGCCCGCGCCGCCGCCACCGAACTCCCGGACGGCGAGGCGGTGTTCAGGTCGGAGGGAACCGTCCTGGTCTCGGGCGGCGGCTCGCTGGGTGAGCTCGTCGCCCGGCATCTGGTCGTCCGGCACGGCGTGCGCCACCTGATGCTGGCCAGCCGCCGCGGCCCCGCCGCCAACGGTGTGCGGGAGCTGGTCGCCGAGCTGACCGGGCACGGCGCGGAGGTCTCCGTCGTGGCCTGTGACGTGTCGGACCGCGCCCAGGTGGAGTCCCTGCTGGCCTCGATACCCGGCGAGCACCCGCTGCGCGGCGTGGTGCACACGGCCGGCGTGTTCGAGGCCGGGCTCGTCGGTACGTTGACCCCGGAGCGCCTGGCGCGGGTGTTCGCGCCGAAGGTGGACGCCGTACGGCACTACGACGAGCTGACGCGCGGCCTGGACCTGGACGCGTTCGTCGTCTACTCCTCCGCCTCGTCCGTCTTCCTGGGCGCCGGCAGCAGCGGCTACGGGGCCGCCAACGCCTTCCTGGACGGCCTGATGGCCCGCCGCCGCGCCGCGGGCCTGCCCGGCCTCTCCCTGTCGTGGGGCACCTGGGCGTACGCGACCAACATGACCGCCCACCTCAGCACCGACGATCAGGCGAGCATGAGCCGGCGCACCAGCCGTGACGGCGTCGTGGCGCTCGAGCCCGCCGAGGGCATGGAGCTGTTCGACGCGGCGATCGGGTCCGCGGAGCCGCTGCTCGTGCCGGTCAAGCTGGACCTGCGGGCGGTGCGCGCCGACGCGTCGGCCGGCGGGACGGTGCCGCCCCTGCTGCGCGGTCTCGTACCGGCGGGGCGGCAGCAGGCGCGGGCGGCGGCCGCGAAGGACGGCGGCCTGCTGCGCCGGCTGTCCGGGCTCGCCGAGGCGGAGCAGGAGGCCCTCCTCCTCGACCTGGTGCGCACGCAGGCCGCGGTCGTGCTCGGGCACAGCGGGCCGGAGAGCATCCGCCCGGACACCGCCTTCAAGGACGTCGGCTTCGACTCGCTCACCTCGGTGGAGCTGCGCAACCGGCTGCGCGAGGCGACCGGCCTCAAGCTGCCCGCCACGCTGGTCTTCGACCAGCCGACCCCGCTCGTGCTCACCCGCCGTCTGCGGGACGAACTCGGTATCGGCGACGACGTCCTTTCCCGGGTGAACGCGAAGATAGAGGACGTCGAGTCGCTGATCGCTGCAGTGACCCTCGACGAATCCATGAGAGCGAGTATCGCTCTCCGCCTTCAGGGCCTGGTGGCCCGGTGTAATGGGGGCGTCGAGCAGACGGATGTCTCCACGGTGGCCGAGAAACTGGAATCCGCGTCGGCCGACGAAGTCCTCGACTTCATCCATGAGGAACTCGGGCTCGTGTGAATTCGCTTCAGGACATCCGGCTCCATCAACATTCTCGTGAGGACTGACGAATGGCCACGGACGAGCAACTCCTCAAAACCCTCAAACGCGTCACCACCGAATTGCACAACCTGCGGAAGCAGGGCGCTTCGCACGCGGGCGAGCCGATCGCGATCGTGGGCATGGCCTGCCGGCTGCCGGGCGGCGTGACGGGCCCCGAGGACCTGTGGCGGTTGGTGCGCGAGGGCGGCGACGCCGTGTCGGGGTTTCCCGACGACCGCGGCTGGGAGCTGGACGGCCTGTTCGACCCGGACCCCGACAACCCCGGCACCTCCTACACCGACCAGGGCGGCTTCCTGCGGGGAGCGGGCCTGTTCGACGCCGGCTTCTTCGGGATCTCGCCGCGTGAGGCCCTCGCCATGGACCCGCAGCAGCGGCTGCTCCTGGAGACCTCCTGGGAGGCGCTGGAGCGGGCCGGCCTCGACCCCCTCTCCCTCAAGGGCAGCGACGTCGGCGTGTTCACCGGGGTGTCCGGCCAGGGGTACGGCTCCGGGGGCGGCGGCGTCGCGCCGGAGCTGGAGAGCTTCACCGGCACCGGCGTGGCATCGAGCGTGGCGTCGGGCCGGGTGTCGTACGTCCTCGGCTTCGAGGGCCCCGCCGTCTCCGTGGACACGGCCTGCTCGTCGTCCCTGGTCGCCATCCACCTGGCCGCGCAGGCGCTGCGGCAGGGCGAGTGCTCGATGGCGCTGGCCGGCGGCGCGATGGTGATGTCGACGCCCGGCACGTTCGTGGTCTTCTCCCGGCAGCAGGGCATGGCCTCCGACGGCCGCTGCAAGGCGTTCGCGGACGGCGCGGACGGCATGGGCCTGGCCGAGGGCGCCGGCGTGGTGGTCCTGGAGCGGCTCTCCGAGGCGCGGGAGCGCGGCCACCGGGTCCTCGCGGTCATCCGGGGCAGCGCGGTCAACCAGGACGGCGCGTCCAACGGGCTCACGGCGCCCAACGGTCCCTCGCAGCAGCGGGTGATCCGCAAGGCCCTGGCCGGTGCCGGACTCGTTCCGGCGGACGTGGACGCCGTGGAGGCCCACGGCACCGGTACGGCCCTCGGCGACCCGATCGAGGCGCAGGCGCTGCTCGCCACGTACGGGCAGGGCCGGGATCCGCGGCAGCCGCTGTGGCTCGGCTCGCTGAAGTCGAACATCGGGCACACCCAGGCCGCCGCCGGCGTGGCCAGTGTCATCAAGATGGTCCAGGCGCTGCGGCACGAGACGCTGCCCCCGACGCTGCACGCCGAGGTCCCGACGACCGAGGTCGACTGGACCGCGGGCGCGGTGGAACTGCTCACCGAGGCCCGGGAGTGGCCGCGCGACGGCCGTCCCCGCCGCGCGGGCGTGTCCTCCTTCGGCATCAGCGGCACGAACGCGCACCTGATCCTGGAGGAGGCGCCCGAGGAGCCGGAGCCGGCCGCCGCGGACGTGGCCCCGGCGGGTGTGGTGCCGCTGGTGGTGTCGGCGCGCAGCGAGGGCTCCCTGGCGGGCCAGGCGGAGCGGCTGGCCGCCTTCGTCGAGGGCGCCGGCGGCGTGCCGCTGCCGCGCGTGGCCCGGGCGCTGCTGTCGGAGCGGGCGCTGCTGCCCGAGCGCGCGGTGGTCCTGGCCGGTTCGGACGAGGAGGCGTGCGCCGGGCTCTCGGCGCTGGCCCGGGGCGAGCGCCCGGCCGGAACCGTGACCGGCAGGGCGGCCGGCCCGGGCGGGCCGGGCAAGGTCGTGTGGGTGTTCCCGGGCCAGGGCTCGCAGCGCGCGGGCATGGGCCGCGAACTGTACGACCGCCACCCGGTGTTCGCCCGCGCCCTGGACGAGGCGTGCGGGCACCTGGACGCGGCCCTCGCGGGGCGGGTCGACCACCCGGTACGGGACGTGGTGCTGGGCAGGGTGGGCAGCAGCGCCGAGCTGCTGCAGCAGACGGTGTTCACCCAGGCGGGCCTGTTCGCCGTCGAGACCGCCCTGTTCCGGCTGGTGGAGTCCTGGGGGGTACGGCCGGACGCGGTCGTCGGCCACTCGATCGGCGAGGTCGCCGCGGCGCACGCGGCGGGCGTCCTGTCGCTGGGCGACGCGGCGCGCCTGGTCGCGGCCCGGGGCCGGCTGATGCAGGCCCTGCCGCCGGGCGGCGCGATGGTCGCGGTGGCCGCGAGCGAGGCCGAGGTCACCGGCCTGCTCGGCGAGGGCGTGGAGGTCGCGGCGGTCAACGGACCGTCCTCGGTGGTCCTCTCCGGCGACGAGGACGCGGTCCTCGCGGTGGCCGGCCGGCTGCGGGAGCAGGGACACAAGACGAAGCGCCTGGCGGTCTCGCACGCGTTCCACTCCCTGCGGATGGAGCCGATGCTGGACGGCTTCGCGGCGGAACTCGCCGGGCTGGAGTGGCACGAGCCGGAGATCCCGGTGATCTCGAACGTGACCGGGCGCCTCGCCGGACCCGGCGAGCTGACGGCGCCCGGGTACTGGGCGGGCCATGTGCGCCGGCCGGTGCGGTTCGCCGAGGGCATCGCGGCCGCGGTCGGATGCGGC
The DNA here is from genome assembly GCF_040628835.1 of Streptomyces sp. NPDC006134. Classification (NCBI taxonomy): domain Bacteria; kingdom Bacillati; phylum Actinomycetota; class Actinomycetes; order Kitasatosporales; family Streptomycetaceae; genus Streptomyces; species Streptomyces sp. NPDC006134. The sequence goes on from NZ_JBEXTV010000115.1 coordinate 5,163, forward strand.
GGCGCGCTCTTCGTGGAGCTGGGCCCGGGCGCGGCCCTGACCGGGCTCGTCGAGGAGACGGCGACCGCCGCGGGCGCCGAGGTGACCTGTGTGGCGGCGCTGCGCGACGGCCGCCCGGAGGAGCGGACCCTGCTCGCCGCGCTGGGCGAACTGTTCGTGCGGGGCGTGCCCGTGGACTGGAGCGCCCTGCTCCCGGCCGCCGGCGCCGGCACGGCGCGCGTGGACCTGCCGACGTACGCCTTCGACCATGAGCACTACTGGCTGAGGACCGCCGACGCGGCGACGGACGCGGCGTCCCTCGGACAGACCGCGGCCGATCACCCGCTGCTCGGTGCCGTGGTGCGGCTGCCGCACTCCGAGGGCCTGGTGCTCACCTCGCGCCTCTCGCTGAGGTCGCACCCGTGGCTGGCCGACCACGCCGTGGGCGGCGTGGTCCTCCTCCCGGGCACCGGCCTGGTCGAGCTGGCGGTACGGGCCGGTGACGAGGCCGGCTGCGGGGTCCTGGACGAGCTCGTGATCGAGGAACCCCTCGTCGTGCCGCGGCAGGGCGGCGTACGCGTCCTGGTCGCCGTGGGCGCCCCGGACGGCAACGGCTCGCGCCCCGTGGAGATCCACTCATTGCGCGAGGACGCCCCCGGTGACGGGGAGACGTGGACGCGGCACGCGGCCGGCACCCTGGCGGCCCCGGCCCCGGCCTCGGCCCCGGCCCCGGCTCCGGCCCGGGGCGCGCACGCCGACTTCGCCGCCTGGCCGCCGCCCGGCGCCCGACCGGTCGACGTGGAGAACTTCTACGGCGACCTGGCCGGGCGCGGCTACGGCTACGGCCCCGCCTTCCAGGGCCTGCGCGCGGTGTGGCGGCGTGGTGAGGAGGTCTTCGCCGAGGCCGCCCTGCCCGGGGAACTCCGGGACGGTGCCGACCGGTTCGGCATCCACCCGGCGCTCCTCGACGCCGCCCTGCACGCCGGGATGTTCGGCGCCGAGGCGGAGGCGGCCGAGGAGGAGGCCGGGCGGCCGGTCCTCCCGTTCGCGTGGAACGGCCTGTCGCTGCACGCCCAGGGCGCGTCCGCACTGCGGATCCGCCTGACCGCCGCCGGGCCCGGCGCGGTGTCGCTGGAGGCGGCCGACGAGACCGGCGGCCTCGTTCTCACGCTGGACTCGCTGGTGTCCCGGCCCGTCTCCGCCGAGCAGCTTCAGACGGCGGATCCGGCGGCCGCCGACGCGCTGTTCCAGGTGGACTGGACCGAACTTCCCCTGCCCCAGGGCCCGGTGGCCGCGCCTTCGTGGGCGCCGGTGGCCACGGCCGAGGACGTGGCGGCCCTGGCCGGGAGCGCCGGGGTTCCGCAGGTGGCGGTCCTGGAGGCCGTCGGCGGTGACGGCGACGACGCCGTACTCGCCCTGTCCGCGCGGGTGCTGGGCGTGGTGCAGGCGTGGCTGGCCGCGGACGGCCTCGACGACTCCCGGCTCGTGGTGGCGACCCGGGGTGCGGTGCCCGCCGGTGACGGCGCGGTGCCGGACCCGGCCGGCGCGGCGGTGTGGGGCCTGGTGCGCGCCGCGCAGACCGAGAACCCGGACCGGATCGTCCTGATCGACGCCGACCCGGCCGCCGAGGACGGCGTGGTGCCCGTCCTCGGCCCGGTGCAGGCCCTCGAAGAGCCCCAGGTCGCCGTGCGCGGCGGGACGCTCTCGGCGCCCCGCCTCGCCCGCGCCCTCGCCCACGTCCCGGCCGACGAGGCGCTGTTCGCCCCGGAGGGAACGGTTCTCATCACGGGCGGCACCGGTTCGCTCGGCGCCCTCGTGGCCCGGCACCTGGTCACCCGGCACCACGTACGGAACCTGCTCCTGGTGAGCCGCCGCGGCCCGGCCGCCGCGGGCGCGCCGGAGCTGGTCGCCGAGCTGACCGGGCACGGCGCGGAGGTCTCCGTCGTGGCCTGTGACGTGGCCGACCGCGACCAGGTGAAGTCCTTGCTGGCCGCCATACCCGGCGGGCACCCCCTGCGCGGCGTGGTGCACACGGCGGGCGTGCTGGACGACGGCGTGATCGGGGCGCTGACCCCGGAGCGCCTGGCGGCGGTGTTCGCGCCGAAGGTCGACGCGGTGCGCCACCTGGACGAGCTCACCCGTGGCCTGGACCTGGACGCGTTCGCCGTGTTCTCGTCCGCGTCGGGTGTGTTCGGCTCGGCGGGCCAGGGCAACTACGCCGCCGCCAACGCCTTCCTCGACGGTCTGATGGCCGACCGCCGCGCGGCCGGTCTGCCCGGCCTGTCCCTGGCCTGGGGCCTGTGGGAGCAGGACGCCGGCATGACCGCCCACCTGGGCGACGCCGACCAGGCCCGCGCGAGCCGCGGCGGTGTCCTGGCGATCACGGCGACCGAGGGCATGGAGCTGTTCGACGCCTCCCTCGGGTCCGGCCGGGCGCTGCTCGTGCCGGTCAAGCTGGACCTGCGCGGGGCGCGGGCCGGCGCGGCCCTCGGCAGCCCGGTCCCGCACCTGCTGCGCGCTCTCGTCCCGGCGGGCCGCCGGCCTGCGCGGGCCACGGCCGGAAGGGACGGCGACCTGCCCCGCCGCCTCGCCGGGCTCGCCACCGCCGAGCAGGAGGCGCTGCTCCTCGACCTGGTGCGCACCCAGGCCGCGGTCGTGCTCGGCCACAGCGGGGCGGAGAACGT
>NZ_JBEXTV010000116.1:0-7446 GCF_040628835.1 Streptomyces sp. NPDC006134
GCATCAGCGTCCTGTTCGCCATGCTCCGCGACGGAACCTTCTACGAACCGAGAAGCCCTCGACTCGCTTGACGAAGGACATAGAGGCACCCCCCTGCAAGCTGTGGACGTGGACGGTGGATACCGCAGACACAGCTTGTTGGAGGCGAGTGGACCGGCTCAGTGCGCACGGGGGGGCGCGCGAGGGGCACGGACAGCGCGTTCCGTGACCGCTGGGAAAGCAGGGGCGGGTGTTGGTTGGGAAGAGACCGCCGTAGCCGATGTGGACCTTGACCTGCCGCCCAAACGGGAAGACGCGTGGGACGCCATTCTCGCGCCGAGCGGACCCACTGCCCCGTCTCGCGAAAGCATACGAATCCACCCGCTGAACGAACGGGTCAGTCCCCCGGCGGACTGCCAGGAGCCAGCACCGCTCCCAGAACCTCATTCCGTCCCGTACCCACGACGTCGAACGTCAGGTAACGGGGAACCAGGCCGACAGGCGCTTGGCAATAGCCGGTACATCGATGTTGTCCTGCGCGACTTCCTCGACGAACGGGCCAGCCACGGAGACGGGTGGCGGGGCGGTACCGGCGCTGACGCCGTTGAACCGCAGGAAGACACGCATGGCAAGCCAGGCGGTGCGCTTGTTGCCGTCGATCAGCGCGTGATTGCGAGCGACGGAGTGCAGCAGTGCCGCCGCCTTCTCGTGCAGCGTGGGATACAGCTCGGCCCCGAACACGTTCGTTCGGGGCCGTTCGATCGCTGACACCAAAAGTCCCATGTCACGCACGCTGTGCTCGGTATCGTTGACCGTGCGAGCGATGGCCAGGATCTCGTCGATATGGATGTAGCGCACTTGGGTCACTTCAGGTAGTCCAGGATCTCCGCATCGCTGTCCATCAGCTCGGCCAGGACGTCATCGACCTTCAGCTCGGCCCGGTGCTGGGCGTCACGGATGGCCTCGATGGCAAGTTCCTGCTTGCTGCGACCCTCCCGACGAGCCCGCTCGGTGAGCTTCGCGTCAAGGTCTTCGGGGAGTCGGAGTGTCATCGCCATACAGGAATGATACCGGACTGGTATCTGGGTGCGAGGTGATACCAGCCACTCAAGACCTCAAACCACGACGCCGTCCTTCGTGGTCCGGTCGGGCCGCGGTCTCGGTTCCGAGGTGCGTGCGACGAGGGAGCAGCACGCGCCGCCGCTGGCGACGTGCAGTCGGCCCCCGAACCGGAGTCCTTGCCCCGCGCCGACGGCCCAGGTCTGCGGCCCAGGGCCGGAGAGGTCCGAGGCTGAGGCTTCCGATATTCGAGCGTCATCCGAGCGTCAAAAATTCGGCATTGCGCATCGCCACGTCGCCGCGAGACCCACGCCGGCCCTTGAATCTGCAGCTCAGAGCGTTCTGCACAAGCGAACCTCAGTCGACGCATTCCGCGAGCGAAAAGGATCGAGCTGACCCCCCGAAATGCAAAACGGCAGGTCAGAGGCCCTTCTCGGCAGGCTCCAGAATCGCCACGCACTCAACGTGGTGGGTCATCGGAAACAGATCGAACGCCCGCAGCGTCCGCACCCGGTACCCCCCGTCCCGGAAGTACCCCAGATCCCGCGCGAGCGCCGCCGGGTCGCAGGCCACGTACGCGATCCTCCGCGCCCCCAGCGACGACAGGTGCGCCACCGTCTTCCGGCCCGCTCCCGCGCGCGGCGGGTCCAGGACGACGAGGTCGACCTCCGTGATGCCGGTGCGCGGCAGGACGGACTCGACCTTGCCCTGTTCGATGCGGACGCGGGGGAAGTCGGCGAGGTTGTGCCGGGCGTCCTCCACCGCGCGCTTGCCGGACTCGATGCCGAGCACCGCGCCCTTCTCGCCGATACGGTCGGCCAGCGCGCCCGCGAACAGGCCCACGCCGCAGTACAGGTCGAGGGCGGTGTCGCCCTTGCGGGGCAGCAGGCCCTGCATGACGGCCGTCACCAGGGTGTCGGCGGCCTTCGGGTGGACCTGCCAGAAGCCGCCGGCGCCGACGCGGTGCGTGCGGCCGTCCGCGCGCTCGCGGACGAAGGGGCGGCCGTGGACGCGGTGGATGCCGCCGGACTTCTCGTCGACCCGCAGCACGGAGACCGGGCGGTCCAGTTCGACGAGGGGCAGCCGGGCGCCGGGCTTCGGGGTGAGGATGACCTGGCGGTCCTGGGAGCCGGTCGCCGCGATCGCCTCGACGGACTCCATCCCGGTCCAGTCGTGCTTCTCGATGCCCAGCTCGGACACGCCGGGAGCGGCGATCATGCAGTGGTCGATCGGTTCGACCTCGTGCGAGCGGTGCCGGCGCAGGCCCGCACGCCCCTCGGCGTCCACGGCGTACTGCACCCGCGTGCGCCACGCCGGGACCTGGCCGGCGGGCACCTTGTCGCCCTCGGCCGGCATCACCGTGCCGTCCCAGCCCACGTCCTCGGGCGTGAGCCCCGCGAGCCGCTGGAGCTGCTCGGCGATCACGTCGGCCTTGAGGCGGCGCTGGGCGCCCGGCTTGGCGTGCTGCCAGTCGCAGCCGCCGCAGCGGCCGGGGCCGGCGAAGGGGCAGGGAGCCTCGACGCGGTCCTTGGACGCCTGAAGGATCCGCACCGCGTCCGCGCGCAGGAAGCGGGCCCCCTCCTCGCCCTCGGTGACACGGGCCACGACCCGCTCGCCGGGCAGCGCGTGCCGGACGAACAGCACCTGGCCGGCGTCGGTGCGGGCGATGCAGTGACCACCGTGGGCGACGGGGCCGATCTCGACCTCGTACTCCTCGCCCACCAGCGACTTCTTCTCTTCTGCCTGCATGGCGGGGCTACTCCAGTACGAGATCCGGTGCGAACACGGAAGGGGATGGAAGGGGACGGGAAAAGGGGTCCGGACGGACACCAGCCCACCAGTCTACGTGGACGGCGAGGACTCCTTCGCCCGCTCCTGGGCCGGGCCCCGCCGGACCGAGCCGGGCGCGTTCCACTCCTGTTGTTTGCGGGCCCGCCGCTTGGCCGCCTCGGAGGACTGGAGCTGGTAGGGCACCGAGGTCACCATGACGCCCGGCGTGAACAGCAGCCGTCCCTTGAGCCTGAGCGCGCTCTGGTTGTGCAGCAGGTGCTCGTACCAGTGGCCGACCACGTACTCCGGGATGATCACGGAGACCGCGTCCCGGGGCGACTCGTTGCGCAGGCTCTTGACGTACTCGATGACCGGCCGCGTGATCTCGCGGTACGGCGAGTCCAGCACCTTCAGCGGTACGTCGATGCCGCGCCGCTCCCACTCCTCGCGCAGCGCCTTGGTCTCCGCCGGGTCGACGTTGACGCTGAGCGCCTCCAGGGTGTCCGAGCGCAGCAGCTTGGCGTAGGCCAGGGCGCGCAGCGTCGGGCGGTGGATCTTGGAGATCAGGACCACCGAGTGGACGCGGGAGGGGCGCACGATGTCGTCGCTCGGCGGGCCCTCCGGGGCCGCGATCTCCTCGGCGACGCGGTCGTAGTGCTTACGGATCGCCGTCATCGTCGCGTAGAAGATGCACATGCCGAGCAGCGCGACCCACGCGCCGTGGGTGAACTTGGTGACGAGGACCACGACCAGCACCAGGCCGGTGAAGAAGGCGCCGAAGGCGTTGATCGCCCGGGAGCGGACCATGTGGCGGCGCTTGGCGGGGTCCTTCTCGGCGGCCAGGTGGCGGTTCCAGTGGCGGACCATGCCGATCTGGCTGAGCGTGAAGGAGACGAACACGCCGACGATGTAGAGCTGGATCAGGCGGGTGGAGTCGGCGCCGTAGATCCACACCAGGAGCATGGCCGCGCCGGCCAGCAGCACGATGCCGTTGGAGAAGGCGAGGCGGTCGCCGCGGGTGTGCAGCTGGCGCGGCAGGTAGCGGTCCTGGGCGAGGATCGAGCCGAGCAGCGGGAAGCCGTTGTACGCGGTGTTCGCGGCGAGGAAGAGGACGAGCGCGGTGGCGGCGGCCAGGACGATGAACAGGAAGCTGCCCTTGCCGAAGACGGCCTCGGCGACCTGGGAGATCACCGGGTTCTGGACGTAGTCCGGGCCGACCGGGACGCCGTTGCGGAACAGGTCGGCGGCGGGGTTCTCGGCCATGCGGACCTTGGTGGCCATGGCCAAGCCGATGATGCCGCAGAACATGGTGACGGCGAGCAGGCCCATCAGCGCGAGCGTGGTCGCCGCGTTCTTCGACTTGGGCTTGCGGAAGGCCGGGACGCCGTTGGAGATGGCCTCGACGCCGGTGAGCGCGGCGCAGCCGGAGGAGAAGGCGCGCAGGAGCAGGAAGAGCAGGGCGAAGCCCGCCAGGCCCTGGTGCTCGGGCTTGATCACGTACTCGGCGGTCGGCGCGCGCATGGTGTCGTCGAGCACCAGCGCCCGGAAGACACCCCAGGCGATCATGATGAAGACGCCGGCGACGAAGACGTACGTGGGAATGGCGAACAGCGTGCCGGACTCCTTGACGCCGCGCAGGTTCATCAGCGTCAGCAGCAGGATCACGGCGATCGCGCAGAAGACCTTGTGCTCGACGACGAACGGGACCGCGGAGCCGAGGTTCTCGATGCCGGAGGAGATCGAGACCGCGACGGTCAGGACGTAGTCGACCAGCAGTGCGCTCGCCACCGTCAGTCCCGCCTTGGGCCCGAGGTTGGTGTTGGCCACCTCGTAGTCACCGCCGCCGCTGGGGTAGGCGTGCACGTTCTGGCGGTAGGAGGCGACCACGGTGAACATCAGCACGACGACCGCGACCGCGATCCAGGGACTGAAGTGGTACGCCGACACGCCCGCGATCGAGAGGACCAGCAGCACCTCGCCGGGTGCGTACGCCACGGAGGACAGCGGGTCGGAGGCGAAGACGGGGAGTGCGATGCGCTTCGGCAGGAGCGTTTCGCCCAGCCGGTCACTGCGCAGTGCGCGCCCGATCAGGATCCGTTTGGGCACGTCGGTCAGTTTGGACACAACAGAGGATCGTAAGCGTTCGAACGGGGGGTCGCCCACCCGCCACCCCCGTTCCGTCCGTCATCTGCCCTCCGGGTGAATTCGCGGAGCGGGGCGGCTGCGGATTCCGCAGGCCGCGAGGCCGTCATGTCTATATGACAAATCCCGCCCGTCTCCGGGCCCGCACGGCCCTCTGGAGGTCCCATGCACGCCACCGCGGAGCTGATCGGCGCCGCGGCCGCCCTCGTCGGCCTCGGATTCCTGACACTTGCCAGTGTCCGCAGCATCGTGCGGCGGCGGTCGTCGGCCGGGGGGTGACGGCCGGGGGGTGACGGGCGGGGGGTGACGGGCGGGGGGTGACGGGCGGGGTGAGGAGCGAGGGGGACGGGTGGCGCGACCTCGTTCCCCGTCGGTTCTCCGCCCCCGGCCGCGCCACGCCGTACGTCCGCTCCCACCCGCCCCACAGACGTCACGCCCGCCCCTCAGACTTCACGCCTATCCCTCAGACGTCACGCCCGCCCCTCAGCCATCCCGCCCTTCCCGCAGACGCCCCGCTCTTCCCGCAGACGCCCCGCCCTTCCCACAGACGCCCCGCCCTTCCCACAGACGCCCCGCATCCCCCTTCGCACGCCTCCACAAGTCCCCTTGGGCGCGCCCTGTCTCCTCATACCTCTCCAAGCCCCCCTGGGCGCCCTGCCTCCCCGCACCTCCTCCGGCTTCCGCACCCGCGCGAGCGGCTCCCTCCCCCGCCGCCCGACGCCCACGGCCCGGGTCACCGGCACCGTGCAGGCGTGCGCGCCGGCCGGCGGTGCGCCCCGTCGGCGCCGGTGTGCGCACGGGCCCTCGGCGGCTCCCCGGCCCGGGCGGATACGTTGGTTCCCGGCAGGGGAACCCGGCGTCCCGGGCCCCGGAGGGCGTCCCCGCCGGTGGACACCGGCATGATGGTGCCTCGCGGCCCGCGTCCGGGCCGCGGCGTGTCGCCCGGCGAGCCGAGAAGAGAGACATGAGCACGAGATCGACGAAGGTCACAGGGCCTGTGGGAAGCGCGGTGTGACGCGATGCATATTGTCATCATGGGCTGCGGAAGAGTTGGTTCCGCTCTGGCCCAGACCCTGGAGCAGCAGGGGCACACGGTCGCCGTGATCGACCAGGACCCCACGGCCTTCCGCCGCTTGGGCTCCTCGTTCGGCGGCCGGCGGGTCACCGGGATCGGTTTCGACCAGGACACCCTGCGCGAGGCGGGCATCGAGGAAGCCGGTGCCTTCGCCGCCGTCTCCAGCGGTGACAACTCCAACATCATCGCCGCCCGCGTGGCCCGCGAGATGTTCGGCGTCGAGAACGTCGCCGCCCGCATCTACGACCCCCGCCGCGCCGAGGTCTACCAGCGCCTGGGCATCCCCACCGTCGCCACGGTCCGCTGGACGGCCGACCAGATGCTGCGCCGCCTGCTGCCCTCGGGCGCCGAGCCGCTGTGGCGCGACCCCACCGGAGGGGTCCAGCTCGCCGAGGTGCACACCTCCACCTCCTGGGTGGGCCACAAGGTCAGCCGGCTCCAGGAGGAGACCGGGGTGCGGGTGGCGTTCCTCACCCGGCTCGGGGAGGCGATCCTGCCCACCTCGCAGACGGTGCTGCAGGAGGGCGACCTGGTGCACGTGATGATGCGCACCGACGAGGTCGACAAGGTCGAGGCGGCGTTCGCCAAGGGTCCCGAAGAGGAGGGCGGTCACTGATGAGGGTCGCCATTGCCGGAGCCGGCGCGGTCGGCCGCTCGATCGCGGGCGAACTGCTGGAGAACGGCCACGAGGTCCTGCTGATCGACAAGGCGCCGACCGCCATCTCGGTCGAGCGCGTCCCGCAGGCGGAGTGGCTGCTCGCCGACGCCTGCGAGATCACGTCCCTGGACGAGGCGGCGCTCCAGCGCTGCAACGTCGTCATCGCCGCGACCGGTGACGACAAGGTCAACCTGGTCGTCTCGCTGCTGGCGAAGACGGAGTACGGCGTCCCGCGCGTCGTCGCCCGGGTGAACAACCCCAAGAACGAGTGGCTGTTCAACGAGGCATGGGGCGTGGACGTCGCCGTCTCCACGCCGCGCCTGATGTCGGCCCTGGTCGAGGAGGCGGTGAGCGTCGGCGACCTGGTCCGGCTGCTCCGCTTCAGCCACGGCGACGCCAACCTGGTGGAGCTGACCCTGCCGGAGGAGTCGGCGCTGGCCGGCACCCAGGTCGGAGACGTGGAGTGGCCCCAGGACACCTCCCTGGTCACCATCATCCGCGGCACCCGTGTGCTGACCCCGACCCAGGAGGACTCCCTGGAGGCCGGCGACGAGCTGCTGTTCGTGGCCGCGCAGGCCCGTGAGGAGCAGCTGGAGGACCTGCTGTCGGTGCGGCGCCAGGACACGGCGGGCTGACCCGCCCGCCATCCCGCTAACCGGTACGGCGCGGGCGCCACAGCCCGGTGAGGGAATCCGGTTCCTCCGCCAGGACGAGCGCGTACCCGTCGAAGACGACGCGGTGGCCGGCGAGCTGGGTGTCGAAC